>CAYXPD010000012.1:0-10330 GCA_964466995.1 uncultured Thermoplasmata archaeon
GTCGTTGTACTCTTGCCATGTTGCTTTAGGGATATTATGTTTGAAATCACCGTTTATAACTAATCTTTCAACGTCGTCATCTCTTCTCAGTATCTCAAGAACCCTGTCGATCATCTTTTGGCTCTGCTCAGGTATATTTATTCCCTTCTCTTCGAGTTCCCTTTCGTAACCTATATGCAAATCTGCTATAACTAGCGTTCTATCGAATTTTAGAACCCTTTCATTCCATAGGGGCTGCATGGATATATAGTCTCATAGAAGTTAGGGTTATTTATCCCTAGTCCTCCTGAAAAGTTAATATTATATATCGATCTGACATACTACCAAACGATGTATTTAGGGGATGTCCTTGGAGTTCTCATCGTCTATCTCTATGTAGGCTTTTTACTGTACTTACTTGAATTCAATTCGAAAAGGGACTTGTTCTTTAGAAGAAAACTCATCCACATAATGGTAGGAAATATCGTTTTTATACTTCCTCTTTTCGAGACACGATGGGTCATGGCTGGGCTCGCAGCAGCCCCATTCATCCTTTTGACTTTCTTGATGAGTCCTAGATCAAGTTTCGGACCAAACAGCGAAACCTCTAACTCGGGTCACGGTTTAGGTCTCTTTTATTATTCTATAAGTTGGACACTTCTCTCATTCTTATTTTTTGAACATCTTGGAGTAATAGCTGTAGGTATAATATGTATGTCATATGGAGACGGAATAGCTTCTTTGATAGGGAAAAGATTTGGAAAGCATAGACTTAGTTTTACAGTTGATCAAAAAAGTCTAGAGGGATCTGTAGCTATGTTTTTTTCCTCACTCGCTATGGTTGGGATAAGCCTTTTTTATCTGAATGCGGTACCTGAAAAAATATTAATTCTACCTCTAGTGGTTTTGATAGCGACTGTAGTGGAAATCTTTTCTGTTAAGGGTCTAGACAATCTTTTAGTGGCTCTCATCGCTTCAATAAGTTATTATATCTTGCTTTATTTATGAACAGATTGATGCGGTTGATAGTCTTAGACGGTCTCGATGCTGCTGGAAAGGATACTCATGCACGCCTGATAAAAAAGAGGTACTCGAAAAACGGGGAGAAAGTGCTAATAAGATCTCATCCCTGTTCGGACAGTCTATTCGGGACCAAAGCAGAAAAAGCCCTCCGTGGTGAGGGAAAGTACGATAGGACTAAAGCTACCTTCTATTTCACCTTTGATGTGATAAATTCATTCTTGAAAGTAGATAAAAGTATAGACACTTTGATATTCGTGAGGTATCTATGCAGCGTGGCTTATCTACCAGAACCTCTTGTAGGCAAATCCTACAAACTATTATCGACTCTTTTTCCAACCTCTTCGTATATGTTCTTCTTAGATGTTGAGCCTGATGATGCATTAGAAAGGTTGAATGATAGGGAAAAGAAGCAAATATTTGAGAACAAGAAAGACCTAAAGAAGATCAGGAGAAGGGCTCTTTCGATCGTGGATGAGTGGCACGTTATAGATACTTCAAAGCCTATCGAGGAGGCACAGGAGGAAATAGAGAGAATACTTGATTCAAAGGAAGAAGGCGAAAGATATTAGGCCAACTTTTTATTATCGATGTGTAAATCATGACCAAAGTAATCTTGGATACTAACAGCCTATTGATGCCTTTCCAATTTTCTATCAATCTAGACCAAGAGATCAAAAGATTGATCGGAAACGCTCAGATTTGTGTGCCTTCTTCTGTTATCGATGAATTAACAGCTTTGGACAAAAAAGCTCCTCTTGAACTCAGTAAAAAATATCTTGAAGTAGAAGTTGAAAAGAACGGGGATGACGGAGTTTTAGAAGCTGCTAACGAACTTGACGGTGTGGTCGTGACTAATGACAAAGAACTGAAAAAGAGAGCACTAGAACAGGAGAATCCTGTGGTGTATCTTAGATCCGGGTCACACCTAGAATTGGTCGGAGAGGATTTTTTGCTAGAGGGTAGCGATTCAGAAAAAGAAACTATCGAACTGAGAGGCGAAGTGGTATCTGGAGTAGGCGAAGCAAGATACTTTCTCGCTTTAGAAGGATATAAAAAGCGTTTTAGGGAAACCTTCGGATTTCAACCTTTTGAAGGCACTCTCAACGTGAGATTGAGAGACGACAATTTGAATAAATTTGAGGAGTTGGAGAAGAACGAAGGTATCTTGATCGAAGGATTTGTTGAAAAAGGAAAACGTTTTGGATATGTCGAGTGTTTTCCCTCGAAGATAAACGGTGTTGACTCTCTTTTGATAATACCAGAAAGGAGCAGGTATGATGAGCAAGCTGAAATCGTAGCAGAAAACAAATTGAGAGACGAACTCGATTTGGAAGATGGGGATGAAGTGAGGATTGTAGTTAAAATCCCATAAGATTATATTTAAAAGTTCTCTTCAATATATTTAAGTGCCGATTCAAATAACGCTCTTCCATCTCCTTTTTTACCAGATATCCCATCCCTTGTCCAATCAGGTTTCATGTGCTGGTTGAAGACCCTCTCAGGATGCGGCATAAGTCCTAAAACGTTACCATCTGGATTACAAATACCGGCTATATCATCAATAGACCCATTTGGATTCCATGGATATTCGGGTTCACTTCCATCAGGAGTGGTGTATCGAAAAACTACCTGATCATTTCTCTCTAGCTCACCGATCGTGATATCTTCATCCAGCACAAATTTTCCTTCCTTGTGAGCGGAAGGGTAAAGCACCGTTTCTTGTTTTTCATATTCTCTTGTAAATATGCAGTTTGTGTCGTCTTCAACTTTGAGAAGGGTAGGCCTGCATTCAAATTTGTTACTATCGTTAGTTTCTAAAGCCGCCCTAGGCACCTCGCTCATCAATTCATCTTTGGCAGGGAGGAGGCCTATCTCCACTAGAACTTGGAACCCATTACACACGCCGAGGAGCGGTTTCCCCTTCTCAACAAAGGTTTTGAGTTCTTCGCCCAGTCTGCTTTTCACTCTGGCCCCAAAAATAGCTCCAGCACGAACATAATCTCCAGCAGAAAAACCGCCAGGGATCATCAATATATCGTAATCCTCTACATCTCTTTCCTCTTTTTTTTCAACGTCCTGTTTGATCAGCTGCTTGAGGTGTACCTTTTCAGCCTGGGCTCCAAGGCGTTTAAAAGCTAGATGTGATTCCTCCTCGCAGTTAGTACCTTCGATCCTCAGTACTCCTGCCTTGATGTCTTCTCGTTTCAAACTTATCTCCTGGTATACCTATTCACTCGCTCTAAAAATATTTTCCGTATATTCGATAACAAGAATTGTTGAATGAACATTTATACTTGTCTTATAATAAAGATCGAAGAGGGAGAAAGTATTTATTTGTAATATCATTTTTGCCTAAGCAACACCCAAGGGGCCGTGGGGTAGCTTGGTCGATCCTTCGGGCTTTGGGAGCCTGGAACCCGAATTCAAATTTCGGCGGCCCCACCATTCTTTTCCTTAAAATATGTGATTATCTTCTGATTTTTCTTTTAATTTCTCTCTGATGTCGTTCAAATCAGGAACATCCTTTTGGTCTTTATCTGTCATCTCCTGCTTTTTCTCTTCGAGCATTTCTCTAGGACGTTTAGGAGTGTCATTCACATTGAACCTCTCTGCCCTTTTCTCGATCATCTTGAACTCTTTTCTCCTTTCCATAAGATCAGACCTTATATCTTGGATTTTTTTGAGCTCCTCATCTGAAACATCTCTTACTACCTCGGCTGGCTGACCCAAGACGAGTTTTCCATCGGGTATCTTTTTCCCTTCAGGAACGATAGCGTTGGTGCCAACTATCGCATTCTTTCCTATCTCCGCACCCTCTAAAACAACTGCGTCTATCCCAACAATAGTTCCCTTACCTATACTGCACCCTTTTAGTTCTGCACCAGGTGAAAGGAAAGTCTTATCTCCCAAGATGGTTTCGTGTTCTTCAGTAGCTTCTACGGAAGACCTATTCATCAGTATGCTATCTTCGCCTATTTCTACTTTAGACTTGTCTCCTTTGACCATGGAACCGGGAAAAAGGAATGAATTGGGACCCAGCATTACCTCTCCTACTGTTCTCGCGGCAGGGTCGACAAAAGGTGCTTCTTGTTCCTCTGATTCTTCGCTGTCAGGTAGAAATTCTTCCAATTCTCGGGTCATGGTAGAAAGATAAAAGGTGAGATGTAAAAAGATTGCGGTACGGCCTAACTTACCATATCTATCGAAAGATGTATAAAAGTTTGATTTTATATTATGTATAAGGTGTAAAAAATGCCCGTAATAACTTATGTGATTCTAATATTTGCTGCCTTGATATTTTTAGTACTTTTAGCTAAAGCTGTAAATAAAGTTCCAGAATACAAACGAGTTTCTCACTTCAGGTTCGGTAGATTTATAGGTGTTAAAGGACCGGGTGTCGTTTTGATAATACCATTTATAGACGATCTAGAGTGGAAGGATCTTCGAGTTCGAGATATGGACGTTTCCGAGCAAAACATAATAACTAAAGATAACGTGAGTGCTAATGTAGATGCCGTTGCATACATGAAGGTATTCGATCCAAAGAAAGCCACTTTGGAGATCAAAGATCATTATCGGGCGACGAGCAGGCTTGCTCAGACCACTCTAAGGGACGTTCTTGGAAAAGTAGAACTCGATGAGTTATTAAGCAGGAGGGAAGAACTCGCTGAAGATATAAGACAGATAATAGATGAAGAGACGGATGCTTGGGGTGTAAAGGTGACCAATATGACCATAAGGAATGTAAATCTACCGAAAGACATGGTCAGAGCTATAGCTAGTCAGGCTGAAGCTGAAAGGAATCGAAGAGCTAGGATAAAGAAAGCTCAGGGTGAGAAGGAAGCCGCAAAAGAGATGGCAGATGCTGCGGAGATTTACGGGGAAAGAGAAGGAGCTATGCGATTGAGGGAACTTCAAACGTTGGTGGAGATAGCTACGGAACAGAACCTAGTTGTGGTAACTCCATCGAAGCTCGGTTCCGATCTCGGCAATGTTGCAGGTCTTACCACAGCACTTAAAGAACACGATGAGAAAGAAGAGGAAGAAGAGATCTAGACATCATCAGAAGAGTCTCTTTCCACCAACAAAGTAGTCTGGCCGTCTTTCTCGATTATGTCTTTGATCATCACGCTGTCTCCTTCTTCTATCAAATCATTTGATGTAGCTATCCATCTTTCACCTTTCACTTTCACGACACCATCTGGATCTAAAGTTTTAGTGACCTTCCCTTTCATCCCTTTCATAGTTTCCATACCAGTTTCAACTTCCTTCTTGAGTGCTCTTCTCACAGACCAGATTACGAACAATGATCCGCCTAATAGAACGACCACAAGCCCCATCAAAACGTCGCTAGAAACTTCTATATATGGTTCCTCCCCTACAAAAAGGATACCTAAGAACAGAGAAATTGCTCCCCCTATCCCGAAGACGCCAAATCCTGGTTCGAAATATTCAGCTATCAGTAATATTATGCCTAGAACTATCAAAAATACACCTATCGTGCTCAATTCCAATATTCGAAGTCCATAAAACGCTAGTATCAATGCTATCCCTCCACCGATGCCGGGTACGCCGACGCCTCCTGTAGTTATCTCCGTTACAAGTCCAAGGATGCCTAACAAGAGTAAGAGGAAGACCACGGTAGGATTTGTCAGAAGGCTTATCATCTGATCTGTAAAGCTTTTATCTATCTCTTCAAAGACAGCGTCTTCAATATCTAGTTTTTCCAATACATCGTCTTCATCTTCGGCTCTAGCATCTATAAGATCTAGGTCTATCGCATCTTCTACACCTATATTCAAATTTTCAGTGACAAATCTTCTAGCCGCTGTTCCGTTTCGATCCTGTCCTTCAGCGATCTCCTCTATCCAACTTGCCATTGCCTGTATTGTTTTATTATCAGAGGGTTGAGGCTCAGCCGAGCCTATGCTCGTTTGGTTGTTCATCAAAGCGATATCCCCTGCCAGAGTGATGAAAGCACCCGCTGAATAACCCCATGCACCTCTAGGTGTGATCCAAGTTACAACTTCGATATCAGTACGTTGAATCTCGTTAACTATCTCTTCAGTGGAATGGAGTAGACCACCGGGTGTATCTATCTTTATGATAAGAGGCCTTTCCTCTTGTTCAGCTTTTGAGATAGCACTCTCGACGTGAGTAGCTGTTCCACCATCTATATTTCCTTCAATGGTGATCGAATAGACCCTGTTATCTTCTGCAAGAACAGAAGGGAGGGTAGGTATAAAAGAAAAAGAAACTAGAATAGCTATGATTCCAAGGATAGATAATATTTTAAGATATGATCTGTGTTTACACCGTGGAGGAACATCAAGAACCGATATGTACCTTCTCATCGATTTAAATAGTGATATTCTATTACTAAAAACTTACCACAAAAGTTAGAAAATGAAGGTTTGGAAGCGTGGCTTTCAAGAGCGTCGTGAGATATTCCTGATGGTATTTTATTTTAGACTTTAACTCTTAAGACATACATTGCTAAAGAGGATATGATGATTATTAAGGAAAGGTAGATGTGAAGAACTTTGACAGGGTTAGTGATAGATTCACGTAAAAATATGAAAGTATAATAGAGCCGCTTCAACTCAGGTAGCGTTTTTAAACTTTACAAAATCAAAGCAATGTTTTTATACACTTATAAATTTGTTATATATGCGGTTAATAATGCCGATAAGAACGCTCTTTGTAGATGATGAGAAAACGTTATTAGAACAAGCTAAAATATTTTTAGAAAGGGAAGATGAGATAAAAATACATACTGTTTCATCTGCCGAAAAAGCTCTTAACCTGATAAAAGAAGATGATTTCGATGTTATAGTCTCAGATTACCAGATGCCAAAAATAGATGGATTGGAATTTTTAGAAAAGATAAGAAAGGAAAGTGATAGCAAAATCCCTTTCATAATGTTTACAGGGAAAGGTAGAGAAGAAGTGGCGATAAAAGCTTTGAATCTGGGAGCTGATCGTTACATTCAAAAAGGTGGAAATCCAAAATCACAGTATAGTGTATTGGCAGATTCGATAAAACAGGAATTTGAACATTGGAAATCTAAAAAAAAGCTGGAAGAATCCGAGAAGGAAAAGTCAGTAATTTTAGAGCGCACATCAGATGTTATAGCGTATCATGACTCAGAACACAATATAATTTGGGCTAACCGTTCTTATTTGGAAGGAGCTGAAAAGACCTTAGAAGAGATTAAGGGTGAAAAATGTTACGACGCCTGGTACGGGAGAGATGAGCCCTGCGAGGGATGTCCAACTGACGAAGCTTTGAAATCAGGTGAAGTAGAAAAAGGAGAGATATACCCCCCTGAGGGAGATAGGCATTGGTTGATTACCGCAACTCCAATAAAAGATGAGGAGGGGAATATAATAAGAATCGTAGAAACTAGTCTAGATATAACAGAATGGAAGAGACAAAAAAAGGAGTTAAAACGGAAAGAGAGATATCTTGATCATACTCCAGAATATATTACTGTATTAGATGAAGAAGGCAACATAAAGTATCACAGCTATCCTTCTGATGAGATCAAAGGATTAGATCCGAGTGAATTTATGGGCTCTGAAGCAATCGAATTTGCTCATCCTGATGATAGAGAAGATGTTCTAGAGATGTTTTCTAAGGTCCTAGAAGATCCTGATAAAGAATATAGCACAGAATTAAGAGGGAAAGTAGAAGACGGTTGGATATGGCTCGAAATTAGAGCAGTGAATTGTTTAGATGACCCCGAAGTAAACGGTATCATAATAACCGCACAAGACATAAGCGAAAGAAAAGAGATGGAGAAAAAGCTCCGTGAGAGCGAGAAGGAATATAAGAGGGTCGCAGAAAATATCAATGACTTGATAACGATGGTGGATCAAAAAAGGGAGATACTTTACGGTAATGAAAAGGCACACAAAGAATTGCTGGGTTTTGAGATCGATGATATAATAGGTCAAAAAGCATTTGATTTTTTCCATCCCGACGATCGAGAGAAAGTGATTACATCATTTGAAGAGGCTATAGAGGAGGGAAAGAAAAAACAAACTGTTGAAGCGAGGTTTAGATGCAAAGATGGATCTTACAAATGGGTAGAATCATCTGGAAGGTTCTTCCCTGACGGAAAAGTTCTCGTGGTTTCTAGAGATATCACAGAGCGAAAGGAAGCGAAAAAACGCGTTGAAGAAAATAGGGACAAAATCGAGAGATTGCACGAGATCAGCGCTGAACTTCAGACCTCTGATTCGGAAGACGAAGTGTATTCTTTAGCTATAGAGGCGGCGGAAGACATACTCGATTTCGATATATGTAGTTTTGACGCCGTAGAGGGAGATATGTTTGTGTTGAGAGAGATCTCTACTGCTACTCCTGAAGATGGGCATACTAATCGGCCTATAGAGGAAGGAGGTTTAGCTAAAAGGACCTATTTGAATCAAGAATCCTATATAGTCGATGATCTATTTGAAGACAAAGATGCAAAACCTGTGAAAAGTGATTACAGGTCAGCGATCAGTGTACCTATAGGGGAGCAGGGAGTTTTCCAGGCCGTTTCCACAGAAGTGGACCATTTTGACGAAGAAGATCTAAAGACAGCTGAATTATTGATAAGCCACGTTTCTCAAGCTCTAGAACGAATCCAGATCAAAAATAGAGAAGATTTCTTACATTCTCTACTCAGGCACGATGTTGGAAATAAGATACAGGTGATTCAAGGATATGTCCAGCTTCTTGAAGATGAGATCACTGATGAAGGACCGAAAGAAATGGTACATAAAGCAGAAAAAGCCACAAAAGACGCACAAAATCTGATAGAAAAAGTAAGAACTTTGAGAGATGTTATAGCTGAACATGAGAGAGATGATGTAGATGTATCTTCGATTCTTGAATCGGTAATTTCAAACTACAAGGAAAGATTAGATGAACAAGATATCGAATTAGAATACGAAAAAGAAGAGATAAGGGCACAAGGAGGCTCTCTATTAAAAGAGGTGTTTTCTAACCTTCTAGAGAACGCCATCAAACATGCGGAATGTGATAAGATCAGTATATCTTTAGAAGAGAAAGATAGTCAGGTGATTGTAAGTATTGAAGATGAGGGTGTAGGAATATCCGATGATGACAAGGACAAAATCTTTGAAAGAGGATACAAAAGTGGAGAATTAGGGGGTTCGGGTCTTGGGCTCTTTTTGGTAAAAGAGATTCTCAATGGGTATGGCGGTGACATTGATGTTGAAGATTCTGATCTAGGCGGAGCTAAGTTTGAGATTCGTCTTAAAAATGCTAAAAATTAAAATGAAGTGGAATAAGAGAAAAAGTGCGGGTTCGGGGATTTGAACCCCGGTTATAGCCTTGGCAAGGCTAGGTGATACCAAACTACACCAAACCCGCAGCAATAATTGACCTCTTGGGGAAGTAGACTAGATATTTTTCGGTTATAAAGATTTTGGACGTTCTTTTATCTATCCGGGTCGAAGTATACCTATAACATAAAGAGGGTTATCTTTATGATCTTTAACCAAATTGCAGTGAATCTTCATTGGAATTTCATCTTTTTCTCCTCTGAGAAAGAGAACTTCACTTTCGAAATCATCCTGTTTTCCAGATAATACCTTTTTTAATTTTTCACCAAAGTCTAAATCTGTTTTGGTCTGGATAAATTCTTTGCAAGGCTTGTCGATTACTTTTTCTTCATCAGATATTAGGCTCTCTCTAAATGAATCATTTACATCTTTAATTTGCTGTTCTTTATCTACCAGGATGACTGGATCGGATGTATTTTCTAAAAGGAGTCTAAAAGCCTCTTGACTTTCTCTCAATGCTCCAAAAGTTTTCTTGTAGTCGGTTATATCCATCAAGGAGGCAACTGTTTTTTCAGTTTCGGGTATCAATCCGATCTCGATAACAACATTTTTAGCATCACCGAATCTATTGATAAGAGTAAATTCATAATTAGTAGGAGCATCTCCATTTTTTTTTCTCCTCGCATTATGATAACCTATCATCCTCTCTCTGTCTTTTTCTGCTACAAATTTTGGCCATTTTATCTCTCCTTCGATTTGTTCCTTAGAAAATCCAGTCAGTTTAACGAATTCTTCGTTAACTAAAGAAATCGTTTTATCATCTTCTATCATCAACATTGCGGTGCCTGTATTCTCAAAAATCGATCTATACTTTTTCTCTGACTTCTGTAGTTCCTTTTGAGTTTCTTTCAATTGCGTAATGTCAACAAGGGAAACTATGACTTTCGAGTAGTCTATTTCCTCTCCTATGGTGTTCAATTTCAAGTAAAAATATCTTTTTTCTCCATCTAAGGTATAATTCACACAT
>CAYXPD010000013.1:0-10234 GCA_964466995.1 uncultured Thermoplasmata archaeon
AAACATCGTCTGTCATCATCTCTACAATTTTATCCTCGTCAAGTAGATGTCCGTCTGAGCTTGGAACCAACTTGAGTTTTTTTCCCGGATCAAGACCCTTCAATTCTAAAAGACCTTTTAGAGCGTAAATATCTGTAGGAAAATTCAGTTCATCCGCAAGTATCTTATCTTTACCTTTCTTTGGCTTGAAGAGAGTAGAGACCAGTGCGTGGATGTTCACAGTAGTTGTTCCGGTGCCGACGACTTCTTCAGATTTCGCTCCCACCATGTCTGATATCATCTCACCAAGAGTTTCCGCCATGAAGAACCAGGGTGTTTCTCCATCCATCCAACCCTGTATAGCTAAATTCTTCCATTCTTCTTTCACTTTTTCCAGCGAATCTTCAGCTTTTTCAGACATCAATCCTAGGGAATTCCCGTTCAAATAGACGGTATCTTCAGGTATGTAAAAATCATCTTTATACTTTGATAAGGAGTCTTCTTCATCCAACTTTAAGGCGTACTCCTCAGACGTATCTATACCTTTTTCCACCATGGTATTTCTTAAACTTCTATTCCTAATTCAATTTTATGTTGAAACCTTTAATAACCAGCTTAAAACGAGTTGGTGATACTGTATGAAGAGTGATGTATCAAGATCTCTCGACCTTCAATCCATCTTCAATCAATCTTAGTATCTCTTCCCGCCTTTCCGGTAGTTCATATCCTTCGTAATCCATATCGAACAGTAAATTGCCGTTTTCGTCTTTCCAACTGTTCCAATTATGATCGAAGCAGATTTTTGAAGAAACCTCTAGTTCTTGCACCATGATCTTGATCTCTTTCAACCTTTCAGAAGGAGAGTTCAACTGGAATTCGCCTCTCTCAATTTTCTCATTTAGTTCAGTATTTGGATAAACGGAAAGTGGACGCATCCTTATATAATCCGGATCGATCTGGTTCAAAACTTTAGCCGTATGAAGAGCGTGTTCTTCTGATAATTTTTTTCCTCCTAAGCCAGGCATCACGTATTCTGAAAGTTCAAAACCGGCTTCCTTTGCTTTTCTTCCAGCTTCGATATGTTCTTCTGCGGTTACTCCTTTGTTCACTAAATCCAAGACCTTATCGTTTCCGCTCTCTAGACCAACATGTAACCTGTTCAGTCCAGCATCTCTGGTTTTCTTTAAATCTCCTAAATCTTTTTTAGCGATAGTATCTGACCTAGCGTAAGAAGTGATCCTCTCCAAGGACGGAAAAGTATCTAGGAGATAATCTAAAACCTCGACCAATCGATTCGTTGGCATTATCAAAGAGTTAGAATCTTGGAGAAATGCTGTTTTCTCACCGCCTTGGACCCATCTAGATACAACCGTTCGGCAGTTAAAAGAGACCTTATTGATCTCTCCGGAATTTTCGATCACCATGTCTTTGATCCTCTTTATGGTGTCGATATCCTCTTTGATTTCGTCGACATCTCTAATCTGAAATCTTTTCCCATCGTAGAAAGGACAAAAAGCACACCTGTTCCAAGAACAGTTCCGAGTAGGTCTGATCAGAAGCGAACGTTCTCCCCCTTCATTAGGTGGCCTGATAGGTCCTATCTCGAATGAATACTTTTCCGAATGATTAGTCTTACTGTATTTCATATAAACCTGAATTTCCTATTGTAAATACTTATTGAGCTAAGATATATATTTGATGGTTGGACTTTAAATGCTATCAAAAATTCTTTGTAGCAAAGCTGGAAGGATAAGATTTTAAATAATGAAATAGATAGGGGAGTACATGCTCAATATAAAATCTGTAAATTGTTTTATCGTTTTAGCCATGTTGATTTTTTCGGTAACGGGTGTGCAAGCTTCCTCAGATGATAACCCAATTGCCACGATAAATACTAGTGAAGGCACTATTGAGATAGAGTTGTTTAAAGACGATGCACCCGAAACGGTTGAGAATTTCATACGTTATGCAGAAGACGGATTCTATGATGGACTTATATTTCATAGGGTAATAGAAGGTTTTATGATCCAAGGAGGCGGGTTTTATCCCGATATGGAGCAGAAAGAACCCACTTATGATCCTATCCAAAATGAGGCTGAAGAGAGCGGACATAGAAATGAAAGAGGAACGATCGCTATGGCTAGGACTCAAGACCCTCATTCAGCTACGAGCCAGTTCTTCATAAACCATGATGACAACGAAAACTTGGATTGGGATAACGCAGGAGATGGCTGGGGTTACTGTGTTTTCGGTGAAGTGATAAGCGGGATGGATGTGGTTGATGAAATCGCTTCTGTAGAGACCACTACAGTTGATGGATACGAAGATGTACCAGTTGAGGATGTGCTTATACAAGAAGTTACTATCACAGAATCTGAATCAACCAACAGAAATGACGACGATACCTCTAATGGACAATATGAGGGGATAGATGACGAAGAGAGCGATTCGTTTTACAAGAATCCTATATTTCTTCTGACAATCGCCTCTTTTGTAGCCGCCGGAGGCATAATATTCGTTCTTCATAATATAGATAAAAGAAATGAATAGTGAATTGATATTGGAGCTCTTTATGGCATCACAAAAAACCATAACGAACTATACTTACTTACGTTTCATAAGAAATATTCGGTATATTTTAGGAGAGTGAATAAACGCAAGTTTTAAATCGTTAGTTTTAGCTCATAAAGTGGGTAAAATCATGAGCGAAGGAGTGCTTGTAGTTTCATATGGGGCTAGGGCAGCATCGATGGTAGATTTATTTGAAAGGAGTGAACACGATGTAGACCTTTTCATAGTAGATAAACAGAGAAATCCGTTCAACGTGGAGAGAGCCGAAGAACACATCGTCGATCCAAGTTTATCGGTAGATAATATTGTGGAATTTGCGGAGAAACATAAGGACAAGATAGATTTCGGTATAGTGGGACCTGAAGATCCGATAATAAACGGAGTTAGGGACGAGGTCGAGGAGAAGACTTCTATACCTATTATATGTCCAACGGCTGAATTCGCTATCGAAGGAAGTAAAGTAAGACAGAGGATGTTGATGGATGAAGTGGCCCCTGAAATGAATCCTGAGTTTAAGGTTTTTGATCCTGATGAATTTTCTTCTAAAGAAGTGGTCAAAAAGGCAGTTTATGAGTATCTCGACGAAATTGGAAACGAAGTTGCAGTGAAACCAGACACACCTGCAGCGGGAAAAGGTGTAGGTGTTTGGGGAGATCATTTCACTTCGAGAGAAGATTTATTTGAGGAGTTTTTCTACCCCAATTTTGAGGACGGTAAAGTCCTCATAGAAAAAAAAGTAGAGGGAGAAGAATTCAGTCTTCAGTTCATTTCTGACGGCGACCACCTGATAAAAACTCCGGCTGTAAGAGATTATAAACGTGCCTTTGAAGGCGAGGAAGGTCCGAATACCGGAGGAATGGGTTCCTACAAAGCTAAAGGAAACATCCTTCCCTTCATGGATGAAAGCGATTGGGTAAAAGCTGTGGATACCGGTGAAAAACTTCACGAGGCTTTGAAAGAAGAAGGAAGTAAAGAAGACCTTCGAGGCTTTCCTCTTTACATGGCGTATGTTTGCAGCTCCGACGGTATCAAAGTATTCGAGATCAACAGCAGACCTGGCGATCCAGAGATAATGAACATCCTACCGATCCTCAAAGATGACTTTGTTGAAGTGTGCCATAAGATTTTGGAAGGAAACCTTACTTCTCTCGAATTCGAAAACAGAGCTACGGTTGTGACTTACAAAGTTCCCTGGGACTACGGTAGAGATGAAGAATATGAAGGCGACAAAAATATCGATCTAACAATGGCTGAGAACATGGAGAAAGAATACAGCGATAATCTGAGGATCTATCCCGCGGCTCTTGAGATGGAAGATGGGCAATACTACGCTCAAAGTTCTAGAACCATAGCTCTTGTCGGTATAGATGAAACTATAGAAAAGGCTAGGTTTACATCACAGGAAGCTGCTGATAAAATAAAAGGTGCCGATCTACGCTACAGGACTGATATTGCTTCCAAAGAGCATATTCAAAAAAGTAAAGAACATATGGCCGAACTGAGAGATTAAAAAGTCTCGGCCATAGAAAAAATTTTTATTTTATTCACTTCGGACCTCTGGACCATACCATATGATCTACAGGTTTTTCACCTTCTCCTATATCTAGACCGTTCTTGATCGCGTCGTCTATGAATCTTTTACTTATCTCTACAGATTTTTTTACTGAATTGCCTTTTGCAAGGTTTGCTGTGATGGCTGAAGAGAAAGTGCAGCCAGTACCATGTTTATGAGATGTGAATTTTTCTCCATAGATCTCTTTAAACTTCTTTCCGTCGAAAAAAATATCTACAACTTCTTCTCCAGCCTCGCCAGTTTTAATCACAACATTTTCCGCTCCCATCTCGTGGAGTTCCTTGGCAGCGTCCTTCATCTCCTCGATAGATTTTATCTTGAGTCCTGTGAGCTTTTCACCTTCTCTTAAATTCGGTGTGATTACCATGGAGCGGGGAACCATCTTATTTATGTATTTTTCAACTGCTTCATCTCTTATCAACTGGTCTCCTGATTTGGTCACCATCACCGGATCCACTACGACCTGAAGTTCCCAATCGTCTATCTTCTCTGCTACGGTTTCTATTATCTCTGAGTTAGAGAGCATGCCAGTCTTGACGGAATCAACAGATATATCATCTAAAACCGTATCTACCTGATCTCCAACCAGCTTTGGGGGAAGGTCATGAACTGCTCTCACCTCTTTGGTATTTTGCGCCGTTACAGAAGTGATGACTGCGGTTCCGTAAACATCGAAGGCAGAAAAAGTCTTCAGGTCAGCTTCTATACCTGCTCCTCCTCCGGAGTCGGAACCGGCTATGGTCAATGCAACGGGGATCTTTTTCATATCCTCATTAGTCCTCTTTATGCAGCCGCCATCTTCCTAGGAAAAGATCGATATCTCCGTCTTCTTTAACTTCAAATCTAACAGAGTTCTTCTCTCCGTTCCCGTCTAGGTAGTAAAATTGGTAACCCTCTACATCCTTCGTTTCAGGTATCAGTATAACCTTTGTACTCTCGAGTCTTTCTTTCACCGTCAATTTTAGAAGCCCGAATTCCTTTTCGATCTCCATTTCTTTTATTCCTCTGTAAGATTTGTAGGTCCCAGTCAGCTTGTCCATCCGTTCGTTCCTTTTGAAGTAGGTGAGTTCACTACCATCTTCACCTTTTACTGTCTTGATGATCCTTTTAGCAACTTCTTCGTACGAACTTCCAGGTATGGTGTTTCCACAAATAGCGATGCCGATATCTTCAACAAATCCGATAAAACCACCTGAGACCGCTATGGAGCCGCCGTGACCGACGAACTTCTCACCGTCGAATTCCTTTACAGCCCAGCCGAAACCGTAGTCACCTGTTTCCCTAGTGATGTGTGAGTCATGAGCCTTTTCAAGAAGTTCAGGATCCACGAGTTGTTGACCATCAAATTTCCCTCCGTTCATATTCATAATCAGATAATTCGCAAGATCATTAGCAGAACTCAATAATCCTCCTCCTGGATGTCCTATCTCTCTAAGAGGATAGGGTGTCTCTTCAGGTCCTTCTTCGCCCATGAAGTACGGAGTCATGATGTCTTCCTCTTCTTCATCATATTCGAACCTTGATCTTTCCATGTTCAAAGGTTTGAATATCTCGTCGTGAATGAATTCTGGAAAGGATTTACCGCTCACTTTTTCGATTATCTGGCCAAGGAGGGCGTAGCCTGAATTGAAATAGAAAAACTCTTCGCCAGGTTCCGCCGCGATTTCTTCTTTTGCGTTATTCAGATGAGTATAAAAATCATCAAGATCACTTAAAGGCAAGCCTCTTTCGTCCATCTCGATCAATCTATCTATGAGAGCTTCGCTAACCCCTAATGAAGGCATTCCAGAAGAGTGTGTCAATAGGTTGTAGACCGTAACATCGTTGTCCCATTCTGTAAGTACGTAATCAGTTATATCGTCATCTAGATTCAGCTCACTTCTCTCCACCAGTTTCAATATCGCCAATGCGGTAAAAGACTTGGTCACAGAAGCCATGCCGTACAGAGTGTCGGGAGTCGCAGGAAAATTATCCTTCAAATCTCTTGCACCGAAACCTCTAGTGTATATCTTCTCGTCACCTTTAACTATAGATATGCTCATCCCAGGGACCTTATTTTCGGTCATCCAGTCCGCTATAAAATCTTCGATCTCCTTTTTTACTTCAGGAGATAGCTTGTCCGTTTCTTCTTCCATCTTGGATACACCTCGATTCATGATTTTGTAGAAAAGATAACGGTAAATAGTTTTTCGGTCTCTATATCCATAAAGTCTATTACGCTATTATAATATGATTAATTAGGTATAGGACGTGAAGACCATGACGAAATGTAATAAACTAAATGTTTTAGGAGAGACTTGTCCTGTTCCGCTCGTGGAAACTAGGAAAGCCGTTCGAAAATCTTCACCTGGAGATATCATAGAAGTAGTTGGTAACCATCCTGAGTCTAAAGAAGAGATACCTATGGCTGTAGAAGAACTGGGTTTGGAACTTCTAGATATTGAAGATGATGGGGAGCAATGGAAAATAAAGATAAAGATTCCGGAGGATGATTGAGTTGGAAAAGGGTGACAAAGCCACATTGATAGTCCACAGCGGAGAATTCGATAAAGTTTACAGCGCCTTGATAATCGGGACAGGAGCTCTCTCCATGGGGATGGATGTGTCCATGTATTTCACCTTCTGGGGATTAGAAAGGCTGAAGAAAAACGAATTGGATAAAGGCCCTCTTTCTAGGATGAATTTCCTCGGTCTAGGTAAATGGTTCATGAAAAGGAAGCTAAAGAAAAAGAATGTTAGAGAGATGGACGAACTCATCAAGGATTTTCATGAACTCGGTGGTAAGATCTTAGCCTGCGATATGACCATGGATATAATGGGTGTAGATAAAGAAGATTTGAGAGAAGAAGTTATAACTGATTATTGTGCAGTCGGCACATATATTAAGGAGGCGAAAGAATCAGATGTTACACTCTTCATATAGGTGGTAAAGATGAAGGATGAAATAATTTATTTAGACAACGCCGCGAGTTCAAAGTTGGATGAAGAAGTTTTCGAAGAGATGAAACCCTACATGTTGGATAACTTCGCTGTAGCCACTTCGGACTTTGCTTACAGTATGGGGGTAGAGGCAAAAGAAGCATTGAACGATGCCCGAGAAAAGATAGCTAGTGAGCTCGGAGCTGCTCCGGAAGAATTTATTTTTACTTCCTGTGCTACTGAATCGAGCAACTTAGCGTTGAAAGGAGTGACAGAAAAACTTTCAGAAGAAGGAGATCATATAATAGTATCCGATCTAGAGGACTTTCCCGTACTCAACACGGCTAAAGCTTTAGAGAAGAAAGGATTCGATGTCACGTATTTAGATGTGGACGAAGAAGGTTTTGTAGATACCGATCAGTTGAAAGAGTCTATCAACGAGGACACTATACTAGTATCTATACAGCATGGAAATCAGGAGATCGGCACTTTACAGGACATAGAAAAAATTGCCGAGATCTGCAGTGAAAGAGATGTGATCTACCATACAGACGCGACCTATACCTTTGGAAGAGTCCCGATAGATGTGAACAATATCCCAGTAGATTTGATCACGGTTGCGGCTCATACTATCCATGGGCCTAGAGGGATCGGTGGTCTCTATATAAGAGAAGGAACACCTTTGAAAAAGCAGATGGACGGAGGTTTCCAAGAGAATAATCTTCGAGCGGGTGTTGAAAATATTCCCGGAGCGGTCGGATTCGCTAAGGCTGTCGAGCTTATTGATGAAGAGGAAAACGAGCGGATTAAAAAGCTTCGAGATAAATTGATTGAAGGTATGAGAGAAGAAATACCTGAAATAATGTTGAATGGGCCTGAAGAAAGAAGGATACCTCAGAATGCAAACATAACCTTTCACTACGTTGAAGGCGAATCTATAACTCTTCATCTCGACATGAGAGGTATAGCGGTCAGCACAGGTTCGGCCTGTTTCAGTAAATCCCTCGAAGCAAGCCACGTGATTATGGGCATCGGAGGAGACCATGAGAGAGCTCACGGCTCTGTTAGATTCACTTTTGGCAGGTTCAATGATGAAGATCAAGTCGAAGAGGTCATCGAAGCAACCTCTGACATCATCGAAAAATTGAGAGATATAAGTCCCTTAGGAAAAGAAAAGGAGGAATGATTATGGAGAATGCACCATATACTGAAAAAGTTATCGAATACTTTCAAAACCCGAAGAATGTTGGCGAGATAGAGGATCCGGACGGTTATGCAAAAGAAGGCAGTCCAGCCTGTGGAGATATGGTTTCTCTTTTTATCAAGGTAGATGAAGGTACACATGAGATCACTGATATAAAATTCAAGTCCTACGGTTGTGCTTCCAATATAGCCACTGGCTCGATCATAACTGAGATGGCGAAGGGTAAAACTATTGAGGAGGCAAAAGAGATAACTTGGCAGAAAGCCGCAGAAGAACTTGGTGGTTTACCAGACATGAAGACTCATTGTTCAGTACTAGCTGTTGACGCGCTGAGAGAAGCTATTAGAAACTATGAAGAAAGGCAAGGTATTGGAGAAGAGAAAAGGGAGACCACTCTCGAGGTCGTCAGAAAAAGGCTGAGACATGTGATGAACCCGATGACCGGATTGGACGTGATAAAAACAAATCTCATCGGTGATATCCAAGTTGAAGACGGCAATATAACAGTTGAAGTCGATCTAGAGGAGGATCACCAGTTCGCTAATGCTATCAAAGAGGATATAGAAGAAAAACTTGAGCCTCGCTGGGATGTTGAAGAAGTCGATGTCATTTTTGTAGGCGAGTAAAAGCAAATTCGTCAGTATCCTCTTTCCAAGTCCACTACATTAACTTCCTCGCCTTCAGAGATAGATTCGAGTATATTGGCTAGATTTTTTAATCTATATTTACCTCTTTCTTCGATCTGTGTGGCTCTATGAGGACTGAAGATCACATTATCGAATTCATCTAAAGGGTAATTTGAGGGAAAAGTGTCAGTTCTAGATTCTTCATCCGGAGGATAATTCCACCAAACGTCTATTCCGGCACCTTCCACTTTTCCAGATTGCAAAGCTTCATAGAGAGCTTCCTCATCAATAACGGGTCCTCTTCCTACATTGACTAAATGCACGCCTTCTTTCATCTGTTCGAATTCTTCGAAGCTTAGATAATCTCTAGTCTCTTCAGTCTCAGGAAGTGTACTAACTATGAAATCAGCCTCTCTCAATAGTTTATGGAGGTCTTCGTTGGTTAAGAGTTTGTCGACCAATTCACTCTCACCAGGTGTTCGCTTCACAGCGTTCACTTCCATATTGAAAGCGTTCGCTATCTTTGCTATTTCTTTTCCAATTTCACCGAAACCTAGAATCAATAATGTTTTATCTCTGAGACCCCTTCCCCAGCCCTCATCTCCATATCTAGGTGTCCAGTCCCCATCTTTCATCTTTCCGTGGATCGGAACTATCTTTTTGGCACTAGCTAGAAGTAGTGTGAAGGCATGCTCCGCTACCATCCAATGGTTGAAATGAGAGTTGATAACTTCTATATCAGGAAAATTTCGTAATTTTTCTTTATCAGAATGAGGTATTCCTACGAAAGGCACTATGTAGTATTTCAGATTTTCAGCTTCCTCTAAGAACTCTTCCGATATTCTAGAACCGATGACTGCATCATAAAGATTTGCTTTATCGAGAGCCTTTTCTTCCTCATCAGCGGTAAGTTCAGTGACTTCGATCTCATCTGAGACAAGGTCAGATAATTTTTCTTCTCTTTCCTCGTCAAAAAGACTTTTGAACGGATCGAGATGTAGGACCTTCATCTTTTAGCACCGTGCTATAGAGGTCATTTCCGCTCTAAAACATTTTTCCATCATTTAAGGAGGGAGAGTTAAGAAAAGATAAAGTTATATTACCTTGCTTTATTCCAATATCTATGTCCGAGGCAAATATCCTAGTATTAGGTGCAGGCGTGGTAGGTAAAGCCGTCACTCATGATTTAGCTCAGGATTATGAAGTGTCGGTCGGAGATGTTGACAGGAAGAATCTAAACGAAGTGGATGATCAGGCAGAAACTTTTGTTTTAGATATAAAAGATGAAGACGAAGTAGTATCCAATATGGAAGAGCATGATGTTGTGGTAGGCGCGCTTCCCGGCGACCTGGGATTCAAATC
>CAYXPD010000014.1:0-579 GCA_964466995.1 uncultured Thermoplasmata archaeon
TCTACCGTGGGGCGGTAGGCACCCGAATTCGAATTTCGGCGGCCCCATCCATCTTTAATAAACAAAAAATAGAATATCTTAAGATAGATTTTATTCTACGCGAAATGTTCCTTCTGGATAAAATATCAAAAAATAATAGGAAAGGGGGGTGGGAGGGTGTTATCGTGATCTATGACGTGTACCCCATTTCGGCAATCAATATATATATTTTTCCCAGATCAGCGGTACATCATCTCTCTACTCTTTTTGGAACCCTTCTCATCTTCGTCTTTTTTGCTCTTCTTTTTCTTGATCTTCTTTTCCTGCGTAGGGTTGGTGCCGTGGAACTTTATATCGCTCCTCTTCAGCCTTAGATATTTCTTATCGGGGAGCTCCTGAACTTCGATGATGCCTCTAGATACGAGTCCTTTCACCGCCCTTTTTACTCTTGAGGTGGAAACTTTGAGTTCCTCCGCCACCTCCTCTAACGTCAAAGGTTTTCCGTCCATGAGTTTTTTAACCACTTTCGCCTCGATACTATCCGCATCCATCTCTATAGGCATCTTTATCACCCGATGTAAGTATTTTTATCATCGTTCT
>CAYXPD010000014.1:589-10159 GCA_964466995.1 uncultured Thermoplasmata archaeon
AGTATATCTATATTCGCTATCGTATGATAAGGAATTATCCTCACAGTACCTTCTTCATCGTGAGATTCGTCCAATTCTATCTTGATGGCGTGATGGTTCCCGATCTGGATATAGCCTTTAAAATATCCTCTACTGGTAAGGACTTCCTCCTTAGCCGTAAAAGATCTGACTTTATAATGAGATCCTTCCGTCAGTTGATCTTGCATATTTTTTGGCAAGTTTAATCACCTTCCTGAGTATCTTTTATCTTTTCGATCTCTTCTCCGCAATTCGGACACGTATGACCAGTTATCATCTTTTCCCCCGAAGATAAGGAATTGATCCTTTCGATGGTCTGCCTGTAGCGTTTAAGGTTCGATTCGATGGTCAACTCCGTTATATGCCAGGCTTTCAACAGATTTCCCTGGCGGAGTCGGTATCCTTTCTTAGTGACTTCTCCATCATCTTCTATCGTCAATTCTTCCTCCTCTAGTAACTGTAAAGCCTTCAACTTGTTGAGATGTCTATAAACGGTAGGTTTTGTAGTGTCAAGCATCACAGAGAGTTCGTCCATGGTCCTAAATTTTTCTGGTTTTTCTAAAAAACAGTCGATCCATAGTCTGAACGGCACACTGTCGTACAGTTCTTCTCCACTCTTTCTTCCCGAAAGGTATCCAATATCCAGCAAGAAGTCTTCCAGTACCTCCTTCAGATTGTTGGATACCTTTGGTCTATGTTCTGAGATCTGAATTTTGAAATCCATCAAAACTACATTGAATGTATACTTATAATCGTTTTGGATTATTTCAACTATAGACTGGTGTAAAAGTTTATATATAGTCCCGAAAAAATGGATTAACGATGTCAGATAAATCAGAAGTGTTAGTGAAATTCTTTGCTAGTGCCCGAGATATCGTCGGTAAAAAGGACCTTCAGATGGAGATAGAAAAAGATTCCAAGGTCGAGGATGTCATGGACGATATCTTCGAGAAATACCCCGATCTGAAGGATATGGAAGATCAACTTTTGATCTCGGTGAATAAGGACCGAACCGATAAGAGCGAAATCCTGAAAGATGGAGATGAGATCGCCGTGATGCCTCCGGTCACCGGAGGATGAACCATCCTCTTTTCTATTCTACTATCTTGACTTCAGATCCTTCCATCTTAACTTTCAAAAGAGACTTTATATTCACGCCGAGTTCTTCTTCCAATTCCTCTTTTATTCCGACCTTCTCAAAAACGACCATCACGTCACATATTTTTACATCGAGATCTTGAAGTGTTTTGATTATACTTTTCAGGGTTCCACCTGTGCTCAAAACGTCATCTATCAAAAATACTTTATCGCCCTTCTCTACAAAGTTAAGATACATCTCGTTCTCGGAATAGCCTGTAGATTGAGAGATAGGTATTTCGCCCTCCAATCCGTACTTCCTCTTCCTTATAAACTTGTAAGGCAGGCCGGTCTCCATCGAAAGTGCAGCCGCTAAGGGAAAACCCATGGACTGCGCGGTCAGTATATAATCACATTCTAGGTCCGCTCTTTTCTCTACAGCCTTTACTACCTCGTGCAGTAAGTCCTGTTCAACCAAAGGTAATCCGTCGGAAAGGGGATGTATGAAGTAATGGTAATCATCCATCTCGACCACTGGGCACTCCTTTACAGATCTTTTCAACTTTTCAAGCATATTTACACCTTTGAAACCAATTTTTTAGCCCTTTCATTTGCTCTCTTTATGATCTTCTTTTCACCCTCGACTTTTCTCTCCCTCATAACTATATCACCGTTAATTATCACATCAGTCACTGAAGATCCATCCATAGAATAGATCAGATTCGACTTGACGTCATGATCGGGGATAGCTTTAACGTCTTTATCAACGAGTACCAAATCTGCCGGCATTCCTTCTTCGATCCTGCCGGAATCAATATCCAAAGCTTGGGCACCTTTTCTTGTAAGCATATCATAGGCTTCATCTGCGTTTAAAAGTGTAGCGTCGCCGGACATCTTCTGTTGAAGAGCTGCTGTTTTAGCTTCTTCCAGCATATCTAGGTTGTTGTTAGACACGCAGCCGTCTGTTGCCAGGGTAACTTCAACTCCGTTGTTCTTCATGGATCCGTAATCCATAGGTTTACCGACACCTAATTTCATGTTCGAGGAAGGATTATGACTGACAGCTGCTCTTCGTTCAGCCAGTAGTTCATGATCTTCTTCCTCCAACCAGACGCAGTGTGCAACAGTTGTTCTTTCACTGAGCAATCCAAAGCTATCTAAATATTCAGTGAAAGAGACTTCGTGTTCCTCTTTAAAATCATCTCTCTCTTTCTTCGTCTCGGCTAGATGAGTGTGTATCAACAGATCGTTTTTCTTGGCGAAGTCCGCGGACCATTGAAGACCTTCCTCCGAGACGGTATAAACGGAATGTGGCCCAACAGCCGGTTCAACCAGTTCCGATCTTTCAGAATATTCAACAAATTTTTTTGTAGCTCTTTTCTCTTTCTCAAGTTTTTCAGGATCGTTCTGATCTATAAGACCGTAGCTCAAAACTGCCTTCATGCCCATCTCTTCTACAGCGTCCAAAGCCGATTCCATAAAGAAATACATGTCGTTGAATGCGACAGTACCAGTCTTTATCATCTCAAGACAGGCCAATTTAGTACCCCAATAGACGTCCTCTTCAGTTAGGTTATCTTCTAGTGGCCATACGATATTGGGCCAGGCGTCCCAGAACTCCTTGTCATCCGCAACACCTCTGAATAAGCTCATCGCGGCATGGGTATGAGTGTTGAAAAAGCCAGAGGAAAGGTATTTGCCTTCTGCATCTATTATCTTTTCAGCCTCTCTAACCTGACCGATCCTTTTGATCTCGCCATCGTCTATCAGCACGTCTCTTTTTCCTTCTTTGCCTATGATCTCAGCATTTTTGATAGCTATAGACATCATTATCATCTCCTTTTAAGGAATCTGATAAGGATCTCTTTCACCTTGTCCCAGTTGTCTCTAGCCGTGTCAACTATCTCTTCGTATTCCACCTCTTCCCCTTTCACACCGTGGGCGTAGTTATCTACTGTGACTAGAGCGGCGTACTCCAAAGCGGATTCTTTACTCAAAGTGGCTTCAGAAGCCATCGTCATCCCTACCAAGTCTCCGAACCGCTGGAGTATCTTCACTTCAGCTTTGGTCTCCAGTCGAGGACCTTTGGTCTGAACATACACTCCATCAGAATTAATATTATCATATTCCGATCCTTCAGCAGCTTCGATCAGCTGGTTACGGATAACCTGTGACAATCCCGGCGTAACGTGTTTGATCTTCTCGTTGTAGAAAGTCGTAGTATCCCAAAAGTTGACATAGTCTTCAGGGATCGATATAGAAGGGATTTCGATTTCTCCACTCAGAGCCCCCGATGAACAGATCCCTATTATCTCGTCCACCTCTTTCTGTAACGCGTATATATTCGCTCTATGATTTATCCGGTGAGGAGGGATGGTATGATCCGGACCGTGTCTCATCAACAATATGATCTCTTCCTCTTCCAATCTACCTTTGAAAAGAGGTGAAGAGGGCGTTCCCCAAGGCGTGTTCTCCTGTATCTTTTCTTCTATCTGGAATTCATCCCACTCTCTGAGCGCAGTTCCACCGATCAAACCTATCCGTGACATCGGATCACTCTGCGAGAGTTGTTTACCGAATTTTAATATTTTTGCCTGTTTCAATCGAAAGCTATTTTAACTCACTTTTCGTATAAGTATAACGGTGATAAGATATGTTAGCAGAATTTTCGATAATACCTCTAGATAAGGGAGTTAGTTTGAGCGAGTATGTCTCTAAAATCATAGATATAGTGGATACGAGCGATATAGATTACAAGCTGACTCCTATGGGGACTGTCGTAGAAGGGGATTGGGATGATGTGATGGATCTGATAAGCGACTGCCACAATGAGATGAGAAAATATTCAGATAGGGTAGAGACGAAGATAATAATAGACGATAGAAAAGGAGCAAACAATAGACTTACAGGAAAGATCAACTCTGTGGAAAAAGAATTAGGAAAAGAGGTCGAAAAATAAAAAATCAAAAATCGGCTAGAGAGGACTGGGCTGAACTCTCTCCTTCCATATCCTCTTCCTCTTTTTTTTCTTCAGCCGGATCATCTTCTGAAAAATCTTTCTCACTCAACCTTTCAGCGAGCGTACCCCCTATGCCTGACAACTCACGTAACTCTTCGGGCCTCGCTTTCCGTACTTCCTCCGGACTTTCATAGCCAGAGTTGTACAAACTTCTAGCCCTCACTCTACCGACTCCGTCCAGTTCTACCAGCTCGAAAAGATCTTCTTTGATCCCATTTTTCACACGTTCTGTCAATTCAGCGAGTTTCTCCTCTTTTTGTTTGTTGTACATCCTAGCTATCTCGGCTGCGGCGTGTAACAACCATTGTGCGGTCTCGACCTTGTTATAGATATCTCCAGGTCCTATACCGAACTTGTCAGTGATCTCATCCTCCGGCACTTCTTCGATCCAATCCTGTAAAAGCAGGGCAGTTTTGAAAGCCCTTAAGAACTCTTCTAGTTCACCTCTATCATGTGGGAAATCGAAGAACAGATCAGCTCTGAGTGATTCAGCTTTTCTTTTATATTTCTGTAATTCCGTTTTAGAAGCGAAGAGGTTATACATGTCCGGAGTAAGACATATCGTGTGTAGATATGATACGTCTAAACCCATCTTTCCTTTCTTTACAGCTTCTCTCATTTTGACCGCTGACTGAGGATCTATATATAGGTCGGATACTCTTTTCCCGAATCTGGTAGCCTCTAAACGATCTTCTTCCCTGATCAATTCCTCACTTTCTAGCATCTCCAATGTCTTCCTGACCCTCTCCTCGATGGACCATATCTCACTCTGCTGAGAGTAAAATGTCTGCTCCATGAAATCATATATCTCCTCTTCAAAACAGCAGTGTTCAGTGGCTATCAGGGAAAGTAAATGAGTTCTCAAAGCGGGTTCTGTCGCCATCCTGGATACGATAGCTTCGCTCTGACCGTGCAGGTACTCGTCATAAAGTTCATCCACCTGTCTCCTTTTCTTAGCGACAAGTATCGCTTCACCTAGATCGTCATATCCTGGTCTTCCCGCTCTTCCCAACATCTGCTGTATCTCCATCACCGGTATCGGAGCATTATAACCCAACATCGCATCGTACCTCTTACAGTCTCTAACTATCACTTTTCTAGCGGGCATGTTTATACCCGCGGCCAAGGTCGGTGTGGCGGTTATCAGCTTTATCAACCTGTCCCTGAAGGCTTCCTCCACTTTCTTCCTCTGAAAATTGTCAAGACCGGCGTTATGAAATGCCGTACCTTTCCTAACCATCTGTGCCAGGTTCTTGCCCACTGAAGTGTTACTCCTGTTTTCTATATCATCTGCCACCTTTTCTAGTCTCTCTTTCTCCTCTTCATCAAGGTGCCCTTCTACAGAAGAAGTCATATCTTTACTGACCGATCGGGTGGATTTTCTGCTCCGGACGAAAACGAGACATTGATCGCCTTCTTCTATAGTCGGATCGGATAAGGTCTCTACGGCACCACTTTTTGGTTCGAACTCCTCTTCTTTGCCGTCGGCATATTTGACCTTGTTTTTGTGAAAAACGCCTTTTTTTAGCTCCACGGGTCTCCAGTCGCTTTTGTGATGCTCGGCGTCTAACCAATCTGCTATCATCTCTGAATTCCGGATTGTTGCGGAAAGTGCTATTATCTGTGCGGCTGGATTGGCCTGTTTCAATTTAGATAAAGTTACTTCTAGAGTAGCTCCTCTTTCTCTATCATTAACTAGGTGTACTTCGTCGGCTATCACACAGTTCAACTGCGACAACCATTCGACATTATGTCTCAAAAGAGAGTCTGCCTTCTCCGAAGTCGCGATTATAACGTCGTATTCCCGCAGGTCAGGATCGGGATTATCATAGTTGCCCATCGATATACCGATGTTCATTCCCAGCTCTTCAAACTTTTTAAGATCGTCCAATTTTTCCGATGCGAGCGCTCTCAATGGGACTATATACAGAGCTTTACCGTTCTCTTCAAGAACACGCTTCATTATCCCCAAATAAGCTAGCAGAGATTTTCCACTAGCTGTTGGGTATGCAAAGACGCAGTTGTTTCCTGCTATAACATCGTCTACCCCTTTTTCCTGAGGAGGATATAGTTCTTCTATTCCATCTGATCTTATCAGCGATTTAGCCTTTTCCGGTATCTTAAGATCATCAACTTTCATATTTCTCAGTGATTTTCAACGGCTCATGTATATTGGATGTACTAAAACTTGGTGTTCCCGAGCCTTTCAAAGTTGCATACTAACAATATTTATAGGTTTTAAATATAACTTCTTTCTTGTACTTACAGTAAAATGCCGCTTTTGAACTCTTATCAGGCCGCTGTCGGCGGAGTTTTAGTAGTTCTGGTGTTCGGTATCGTGGTGGAAAAACATTATGTGAGTAGATCTACTGTATTCTACAATCTTCTATCTTTCATATTACTCCTAGCCTCGATTGAGATCTCTTATCTGTTACTTTCGGGTCTAATAATATATCTTATTTTGGGAATTATTATTATGAAGGCCGAATTGAAGCCTCTGTTCCCAGCGTTTGGAGCTAGAGCATATGGCTCTCTCGCTCTCGTTTTACTTCTCCAAGGAAGAAAATTCATCCCAGGGATCGATGGAAGAGGCATTTATGGAACTTTCAGCCTTCTTGTCCTGCTCTGGATCGGCATAACATTTTTGGTACACATGCTCGGATGGTGGTACCAAAAGAAATATTGGGACATTTTCTAAAGAGGCTTTTATTCCGACCAAAATGATTTATACATATATTTTTATCCAGTTTTGATGGAACTGAAAAATCAACATCGTCTGAAGGACAAAGAAGTAAAAAAGTATTCAAAAGAACTGAAAGAGAAGTTGGGAGACTCTCCTTTCGACCCAGAAGCGCCGGTAGATATAGCCGATACCCGAGAAGGTGAAGTCATAATCGTTGACCGAAAACTGGTAGCCACTTTTTTTGACGGAGAAGTTTTTCCGACCATCAAAGGTTTTTTGGAAATAGATGCGACAAAGAGATTCGTGACTGTCGATATGGGGGCTGTCGAGTTCGTATATAATGGGGCTGATATAATGGCTCCAGGCATAGTAGAAGCTGACAAAAACATAAGTGAAGGAGACTTGGTTTGGGTGAGAGAAGTGGAACATGAAAAACCTCTAGCCGTGGGAAAAGCTCTCACCCAGGGAAAAGAGATGATCGAATCTGAAGAAGGGAAAGTGGTGAAGAATCTACACCACGTAGGGGACGGCAAGTTCGAGTGAGTTACAGATTTTCCTTCAACCCATCTATTATAGCAACTGGAGACGGGTCTTTTCCTCTCAATAAAGCAAGGTATATACTGACGTAATCTCCTAGGTAAACCAAATAAAGTATCCTGGCCAACTGCGTGTCCGCATCGGTCCAAACTTCTATCATGTCTTCGACTTCTCCATCAAAGACGAGTTCTTTTGTCAATTCGATACGTTGATTTATCTTGTCCATCTCCTTCTCATCTCTCAACAATATCGGGATGAATTCCTCTACCCTTTCTCCGCCTTTCCAGCCGACTATCTCATTGTGATTCATCTCAGGGAAAGCTCCATACCACGAAAGTACCTCGGAGTTCTCGTTGAATTGGGTATGCCACCTGTTTGCGACAGCATTGTAGATAGAGTGGCCGTAAACTATCGGGATCTTACCGTGGATACGTTTCGCTAACTTCTTCGCTTCGTTGTCTTCTGTATCAACGTCGGCTTTTATCCTGTCCCTGAGTTGTTTCAACTCTGAAACCGAGTCCAATATATCTACTTCGGAATCATATATCAACAACTCAGATAACAACTGAAGCACCGGTACGAACAAAAAGGCAAATGCCGCTCTAGGAGGATATCCTGTAGGCGCCTTGAGGAAGACAAGCCCTTCCTCTTTACACATCTTCTCTAACTCGCCGTTAGAACTTATAGCGACGACTTTAGCATCTCTTTTCAGGCCTTCTCTCGCAGCGCTTAAGGTCTCTTCAGTATTACCAGAATATGAAACAACTATCAGAAGAGTGTCTTCGCCTACGAAAGACGGCAGCGTGTAATCACGATTGACATATATCGGGACCTGGATCCTATTGGCAAGAAAACTCTTCAGGGTATCTCCAACTATAGCAGATCCTCCCATGCCAGCTACAACGATATTATCCGGTTGAAAAGGTAAAAGGTTGATCTCAGATTTTTCCACCACGTCTTCGATCTGCTCAGGGAAGTTTTCTAATATTTCCAGCATATCGTTTGAATCTAGTTCCTTCATCTTCTTAACATCGTCGAGCATGATCTCACGCTGAAGGGAGATTGATGTCAAGATAAATAAATTTCCCGATGATCGTACACCTTAGAACTTGAGTCAATTTGCGAAATCCGAAGAACGGTAAAACGTCCTCGCTAAAATCCCGGTGAGGAGTAAAATAAGACCTAGGAGAAGGACCACGACAAAGGGATCGTATCTATCTAATAAAAAGCCTCCAAAAAGATATGCAAACGGAAATGGAATCATCAATAAGGCGTCGGAAAGAGACAATATCTTACCTCTATGTTCGTCTGAAGCTGCTATCTGAACTATACTATCACTAGTCACGTTCATTATAGGCTGCCCTAGATACATCAAAAATACTAGAAGAGCTATTCCCAGCAATATCGGAAGGGGATATAGAGGTATTAAAGGATCTAAAACTAATCCTGAACCTCCAAAAGCAAGAGCGAAAACGGCCATGATCAAGATTCCTGCCCAGCATTTAGTTATCTTATCCCAAGGTAATTTGTTCACTGCATAATTTCCCAAGAGCCTGCCAAGACTTTCCGCTATCAGGAGAGCGGACAGAGCCAATGCGATACCAAAAATTTCATGCGATATATGCGCAAAAACAAGTATGAAAGGTACTGAGGCAATGTTCAAAGGGAAGCCCACTAAAACGATTTTGCCTACGATCGTTTTTCTGATCTCCCTCAAAGCTGTCATGTTCTCTTCGAATATTTCACTTATCTTGTCCGTTAACTTCTTTGGGACGTGTTTTTCTTTGTAGGGTATCGCCGCGAGTGATATAACACCTCCAGCGGCGAAAAAAGTGATAGAGTCGAAAAGGAAAGCGAACCTTATCCCGATGAATTCTATCAAAAAGCCGGCTATAGCTACTGAAAATAATGATATCAGGGCTTTATTTGCGTAGAGAAAGGAATTGGCCTCGTCGAGCTTATCTTCTCCGACAAGGTCAGGGATCACGGAAAATCTAGCTTCATAGAAGAAACTACTTGCTATAGAGAGAGATATCATAACAAGATATACAAGGTATATGTTGAGAAAATCCATCGTTGCAGAAACAGGGATCAACAATACCACTAAACCATTTGAGATACATGAGAAAAACAGGATCTTCTTTCTTGAAATCTTATCCACGTAATATCCCGTGATAGGGGAACGTGAACTACTCCCGGCTAAAGCCGGGAGCTTCCATGCTCTCTACTGGAATTT
>CAYXPD010000015.1:0-9332 GCA_964466995.1 uncultured Thermoplasmata archaeon
AAACCAATCTCTACTTTTTCTTATGCTCATATATATCACTCCTTGAATGCAGGGATCTCTCCACGATCGATGGCTTCTATCCTTTCCACGATCTCTTCTGGAGTATGGATATTTCCGCCCATCCTAGGTGCTAAGTAAGTCTGGGCCGCACCGCCAGTACATCTTTCAACTTCGTAAACTATCTGTCCAAAGTTTATCTCCGCGACCAGGAAATCGTCTATCCCTTCTCTAGCTAGATCGTAAATCCTCTCCTCGGGGAATGGCCAGATCGTCTTAGGTCTCAGGAGACCGACATCATAGCCCTTATCTCTCGCTAGATCGACCGCCTCGATAGCTGCTCTAGAAACGCTTCCATAAGCTACGATGACCTTGTCAGCATCTTCTATTTTGTACTCATCGTATTCCAATATATCATCGCAGTTCTTTCTTATCTTGTCTATCAATCTCGGTACGAGCATGTTCTGTGTCTTTTCATCTATCGAAGGATGGCCTTTCTCATCGTGTGTAAGACCTGTCACATGTACACCGTATCCATCACCCGCGTTGGCCATCGGCGGAACAAGATCGTCATCGGGACGGAACGGTAAGTGTTCTTCAGGTGGTTCTTCGGGCTTCTTTCTATCAACGATCTCTATCTCCTCTTTCGGAGGAACTTCCACTTTCTCCGTCATGTGAGAGACCATCTCGTCCGAAAGTACCACTACTGGAAGCCTGTACTTTTCGGCTGTATTGAAAGCCTTGATAGTGTAGTCAAACAATTCCTGCGGAGAGGAAGGCGCGTAGACGACAACGCCTACGTCTCCATGAGTACCCCATCTAGTTTGGTTGACGTCCCCCTGAGCCACCATCGTGGGTAGACCCGTTGAAGGACCTCCTCTCATCACGTTGACTATCACGCAGGGGGTTTCAGTCATGAGACCCAATCCGTAGTTCTCCATCATCAGACTGAATCCTGGACCTGAAGTCGCGGTCATGGCTTTTTTACCAGCCCAAGACGCACCCAAGATGGATGCTATACTGGCTAGCTCATCTTCCATCTGTAGATAGCTTCCGTGCACTTCCGGAAACCTCTCGGTTATCCTTTCCATGATCTCTGAAGCAGGCGTGATCGGATAGCCCGCAAAGAATCGACACCCTGCAGCTATAGCACCTTCCGCACAAGCGGTATTACCCTCCATGAAATAAGTACCTGGCTCCATCATATCCATTCACCTCTTTCTTCAGATTCTTCCTCATCTTCCATCTTCTCTTTTTCTTCCCCTTTCTCTTCGATATGAATAGCAAACTCAGGGCATATCTTCTCGCATTTACCGCAAAGTACGCATCCCTCCGTCATCGTAGGAGGATGGTAACCCTTTTCCGTAGTCTCCTCAGATTGTTCCAATGCACCTACTGGACAGAACTCGATACAGAATTCACACCCCTTGCATCTTTCAGTTATTACGCAAACGCTACCTTTTTTATTTTTAGTTTCTACCGTATAGCACTTCTGATCGGATTTTTTTTCTTTCTCCTTTTCAGTCATCTTATATCCCTTCCTTATTCTTATTTTATTTACCATGAACCCTTTCGAAAAAGGTTCTCTATCATGGTAGTAATTTTATCTTTTAATGTGAAGTATCGTCGGACTTCTATTTCATTCTTTATGAAAATATCGAAACTACTAATTTGATTAGACCAAAAAGCTAAGCACACCTTATCGGCATTTTGGATGTTTTGGGACATGAGAGGTCTCTGCAAAAAGGTCGAAGTACATACGGTATAAATAATTTACCATCTTATAAGTGGAGACATGACGATTCCGAAGGGTCTTTTCCAAGGAGAAAACCCATAAACTCTTATATCCAAGTCAAGATTTTTAGATGATGGAAAAGAGAACAGCCATCCTGATCATATTTGGGATTATGATTCTAGCCGGGTTACCTTCTTTTATACGATATGCTAGTGGCTTCATAACAGGACAGATCGAAAGCGTAGTTATACAGAATAGGTGGGATTTCGTCGGTTTGAATATACTTCTTTTTCTTATTTTCTTGATACCACTGAATTTCAGAAAGAAAGTGAATTGGAAATCCATGGGTGTCTATACAGCTTTCGTGGTTTCACTTTTCGTAGAGATGTATGGTATCCCGTTGACAATATATTTCAGTTCGGCTGCCATCTCCACAGGTGGTGCGCAAACCGTTCATGACCCTATACTTACTTTTACAATCCTAGGACAAACTTTCTCGATGACTTTCTGGAAGATGATCGGTGCAGCCATCACCATAACGGGTATGCTAACCGTCATCGTTGGATGGAGCACTCTTTACAGAAAAAGACAGACGGTGGACATTGTCACTTCAGGAATATACAAATATTCAAGGCATCCGCAGTATCTAGGGCTTATCCTGATCTCTTTCGGTTGGTTCATACATTGGCCTACGCTGCTGACTCTTGGGATGCTTCCTGTCCTTATATACTTTTATTACAAGCTTACATTAGAAGAAGAAAAAGAACTTAAAGAAGAGTTTCAAGATTTCAAAAAATATGAACAATATAGAAAGGAGACACCTCGTTTCATATAAAAGGAGAAAACGATAGAATGGAAAGACGATCAAAAATCGGACTGACTCTGATCATAATCGGGTCGCTTATATTCTTCGTTGGTTATACCATGTTATCTGAATTCCGTGAGAGGGAAGAAGATATCAACAGAGTTCATCCCGAAGAGACCATAACAGAACATGGAGGTATCCTAGCTTTAAATTTTTGCGGCGGCGTTTTTCTACTAGCGGGGATCATAATAATCATTTTGAAAATGTTTGATATCGAGTTTAAGGATAGGGAAGAAAATTTATAACTCTATTCGAATCAACTTAATATAGGTGGACAAAATGGCTGTAAAAGAAATTTTAGATGGTATCCTTGAAGTGGGGGCTTCCCATTATGATAGGGAGTTGTTCGATGAGCTTATCCAGCTCCCAGACGGAACTAGCTATAACGCTTATCTGATAAAAGGGAGTAAAAAGACAGCCCTTCTAGATACTGTCGATCCCGCGAAACAAGAGAAATTATTCCAAAATTTAGAAGATGCTGAAGTCGATCATATAGATTATGTGGTCGCCCATCACGCGGAGCAGGACCACTCTGGAGCTATACCCGCAGTTCTCGAAAAATATCCTGAAGCTACGGTAGTGACCAATTCGAAATGCAAAAACATGCTGATAGATCACCTTCATCTTTCTGAAGAGGATGTGATCGTAAAGAAAAACGAGGAAGAACTCTCTTTAGGTGATAAGACTTTAAAGTTCATAGATATGCCTTGGGTCCATTGGCCAGAAACTTTAGTAACTTATCTCAAAGAAGAGAATATCCTTTTCAGCTGTGATTTTTTCGGATCTCACTTCGCTACTAGTAACCTCTTCGTCCAGGACGAGAGGAAAGTCTACCTTGCAGCGAAACGTTATTATGCCGAGATAATGATGCCTTTCCGCTCCTCCATCAAAAATCATCTCAAAAGGATTGATGAGATGGAAGTCGACGTGATCGCGACCAGTCATGGTCCGATATATGACGATCCTGATTTCATATTAGATGCTTATTCAGAGTGGGTGAGTGACGAAACAAAGAGTGAAGTAGTAGTGCCCTACGTATCAATGCATGGGAGTACAAATAAAATGGTGGAGCACTTCATAGATTATATGAACCAAAGAGACATGAAAGTTAAACCTTTCAATCTTACATCTACAGACCTAGGACAACTAGCGATGGCTTTAGTCGACGCTTCAACAGTAGTCCTCGGAACTCCTACGGTATTGGTCGGTGCACATCCAAAGGCGATCTATGCTGCCCACCTATTCAACGGTTTGAGACCTAAGACAAGATACGCATCTATAATCGGTTCATACGGATGGGGGGGACGAATGCCGAATCAGATTAAAGACACTTTGAGCAACTTCAATGGTGAGTTCCTTGAACCGGTGATAAGTAAAGGCCATCCTGGTGATGAAGATCTCGATGCATTGGAAGAACTAGGTGATAAGATAATTGAAAAACATGAACAAGACGATCTAGTGAGATAAGTTTTTTCTCACTCTATTTCTATCTCACTCTGATCTTGATAGATTTCCAGAAGGGGTAGAAAACCGAGTAAATTCACACGAGTTTTATGACTTCGTCATTGGGTCGTACCCTTTCTTTTACTTTGATACCAACATCATCTCCAGGACCGACTTCTTCTACCTCGTCACCTTCTATCTCCATCGAGGTTATCTCCTGCTCGAAGTCCGTATTCTCACCTTTGAAACGAACTTTGTCCCCTACACTCAATCTGCCTCTATCTATCTTGATAGCAGCCACACTCGGTTCTTTAAAATATTTGAAGACCTTCCCTATTTTTTCCTCCATATTGCTCACCGTATCTATATATGATTTTATTAGTAATTAATTTTTTTGCCCCATAATTTTATTCGAACGGTCCGAAATCAAAATTTGTATTTAATACTTCATTTATCAAGACCCTTCTACTTTCGCCTTTAATTCCTCAAAACTTATAGGTTTGTCCACAATGAGAGATCTTTCTTCCAGTTCTTCCATAAATTGATCTCTTTCTTTGATCCTTTGCTTATAAAAGCTGTCAGCCTTTTTGATGCCTCCTTCATTGTAGACAACAAAGATCAAGTTTGGTTTATCTTCCACCTTCAGGTAAACTTCCTCTACATTCTCTATAGGAATCCAGTTTTTTGATTTTCGAATACGGGGATTATATTTTATTATTTCCCCATCCTCATAATGAAGTTCATCCTCATATGAATATAATTTTTTCAAACCATTTAATAACCGGTAAAAGGCATATACGACGTAAATTATACCAAGTGACATCAGTAAGATCCAATTGGTCTCCATAGGCCTAGTAAAGAAAATCCACGTAACGATTAACGCCATTATAACCAACCCTGAGGAATGTCTGAGGATTTTGATATTTCTCCTACGTTGTTCTTTTTCTAATTGTTCCTTGTAATCTTCTCCAGTTTCAACCATGTTTTCATCTCTTCATATTTTTAAGTATGTCATTTTTAATTAATTTTCTTATCCCCTGCTTTTTCCATCAATATGCCGTTTTCGTCGTTTTGGTAATAATTTTCGATCTTTGTGATCTCAGAGAAGCCGAGTTGATGGTAAAAAATCTGTGCACCACGATTTGATTCTCGAACGATCAGAAAAAACCTTCTAACATCCATCCGGGACTGTATCTCTTCCATAAGAATTGTCCCAACTCCTTGAAGTCTATAATCGGGAGAAACGGCTATTGAGACTATAACTCCATCACCCTCTCTCTCCTCACCAAGTATATATCCTATAATCTCGTCTTCTTCGGCTACGATAAAAAAGTCGGTAGAGAGATAATCCTCGAAGGTATCTCTAGAATAAGGATACTTAAAGCTGTCCTTCTCAATTTTCATTATCTTCTCTAAATCCTCCTCCTTGCATTTTCTTACCAACATCCTCACTAAGTCAATAGGATTTCAAACATATAAGTCAATTGTTTCTTATTCAGAACTTCTAGTCCAATTAATCGACAAAATTTTTAATCTAGGACTAGGATTTATCCTTGAGGTGGAGAAAATGTTTGCAAAAGAACTGATAGATTTAGAAAAGATAGGCGAAAAGATGTCCGATAAAGAAATACTTCGTTTTGGACTAGCTGCTGAACTTGATGCTATCAACTTCTACGAACAGATGGCAGAGTATACAGACGATGATCACATAAAAGAAGTACTCCTGGACGTGGCTAAAGAAGAGAAAGAGCATGTAGGGGAATTTCAGACCATGCTTCTTGAGAAAGATCCTCAGCAGGTCGAAGAGATGGAAGAGGGTAAAGAAGAAGTAATGGAAATATTGGGTAAATAAACGCTAACCTCGTAATTCCTGCTTACTAAAAACATTTTATAAATTTTATTTTAAATATTTAAACTTTATATCTGTGTAGGTCTTATCCGTACTAGAGAGAATGGTAGAAGAGAATCCACAGGGAAAACTTGTGGCTCTAGGAAGTATAATCCTTAATATCGGTATCTTCGGAGTGAAATTATATCTAGGATTGTTGATAGGAAGTCTAGCCCTATTATCAGATGCCTTTCACTCCGTCTCAGACAGTGCCAGTTCTGTCGCAGTCTATATAGGACTAGCGATCTCAGAAAAACCAGCGGACGAAGAACATCCACATGGGCACGGTAGAGCAGATCAGGTTGCTGTTTTAGTGGTAGGGATAATCCTCATCATCACCGCATTGACCTTTCTATCCGATGGTTTTCAATCCCTAGCAATTGGTCCTGATCCCTTAGCTATGAGCGATCGATTTTATCTGTACATATTTTTGACCGCCTTGGCCAAAGAAGTAATAGCTGAAGTGAGTCATTGGGTAGGTAAAAAAACGGGAAGAGATTCGCTGAAAGCAGATGCATGGCATCATCGTGGAGATGCAATAACCACTATGATGGTCATAGGAGCTATCTACGGCTCAGAAGTAGGATTCCTATTTTTAGATCCGCTTGCGGGTATAGGTATAGCTGTGCTCCTTGGATACATAGGTATATCATATATCAAAAAATCTACCAATCGCCTCTTGGGAACTAAACCCTCATCTAAGATTATAGAGGAAATAGAAAAAATGGCTTCCGAAACTGAAGGGGTAAGAGAGGTACACAAAATCAACGTTCACGACTACGGTAAAGACAAAGCTATATCGCTACACATGAAATCTGATGAAGGGACGGTCCGTTCGGCACACGAAGTTTCACATAGATTTGAAGAAAAACTCGAAAAAAGATTCGGATCTACCGCAGAAGTTCACTTGGATCCTGCTAATATACCTAGAAAGAAGATAGAGAGTTTGATCCAAGAAAATGTAGAAAAATATGAAAATATCTTAGAAGCTCATCGAATCAAGATAACAGAGAGTCAAGACAAGTTCCTGATCTCACTTCATCTCGTCCTCCCCGAGGATATATCTATAAAAGAAGCTCATAATTTAGCTACCAGCTTTGAAAGAGATATCGAAAAGAAAAGTAAGGAAGAAATCAAATCCGATATCGAGATACAAGCTCATGTGGAACCCGAAGATGAGTGTTTATCTGAAGATTCACCGTGAGATCGCAGTAACTATCTGTATAGGTAAAACACCCATCTTTTCTCTTCTGATCGTCTCGATCTCATAATCCGATTTTTTAAGCATCTCCTCAGGATGTATAGGTCTGCAGTCTAATACACGCGGAAAGACGTCATGGAATATTTCGTAAAGTTCTACAAAAGCGTCCTCCTCTCTGGAAAGACTCACCACGCAAAATTTTCCTTCTTCTTTTAGTACTCTATTTATTTCACCTAAGACCATCCGGATTTCTTTCTCGCTGAAAAGTTCGAGAGTGAAACTCATGAATGCCTTGTCAAAGATGCTGTCTTTGAGAGGGATCTGAACTGCATCACCACATATAATCTCAAAATCAAAATCACTCTCGGAAGATAATCTTTTCTTGCTGGTCTTACACATCTCCGAAGATATATCTAGACCTATCACTTTACCTTCAGGGGAAGCTTGAGAGGCTATACTTTTCAGAGCATGACCTGTGCCACACCCGATCTCTATTACACTTTCCCCAGTGGTTATCTCAAGACTATCTAACGCCATATCTCTGTATTTTTTCTCGAATGCCCCTTCTATATAATCGTATATACCTGATATTCTGTCGTAATGTTTCTTTGCTTCAGCTCTACTGCGCTCGACCGTGCTGAGTTCTTTATAAGGGTCTTTATCAAGCGTCATCAATCACTTTAAATACATAAATCAGAGGATATGATATTTGCGGTAGTTCAAGTCTAATTCTAACTTTCTTTAGACACCTGTCTATGGAAAGATACTAATATTGTATAATTATTCAGAGCTTAGAAGATTAATATAAGGTGGAAAAATGGCTAGGACAGATCTTTCAGATGATAGAGAGCTCACGGAGGAGCAGAAACTTTTCAAAGAAAGCATCTCTGATTGGGCCGAGAGGAATCTTCCGCTCGAAAGAGTGATCGAGATGAACAGAGAGGGACATCCTTTCCCACAAGATATAATCGAAGGTTTGGCTGAACTCGGTGTCATCATGGGTCCAGTCCCAGAAGAACATGGCGGTATGGGACTGACTTGGAAAGATCAGATCGTGATCGCGGATCAGATAGGTTATATTGATCCAAGCATCGCTACAGCGGCAGGTTTCATGGCGGTAGAGACCGGCTGGGGATTCACTTTAAACCGCTACTGCAGTGAAGAGGTCAGAGAGAAATACGTTAAACCAGCAATAAAAGGAGAAAAGTTCGTAGGAATAGCAACCACAGAACCTAAAGGTGGGTCAGATGTCGCCGGATTCGAATCTACAGCGGAGAAAGATGGAGATGAATGGGTCTTGAACGGCGAAAAGACCTTCATCAGCGGGGTAGAAGAATGCCGTGAGATGGGAGGAGGATTCTGGGTGAATGTGAGAACTGGACCTCAAGTGGAAGGTGCTCCGCATAAAAACATGACCTCGTTTTTCGTTCCAATCGATGCCGACGGTGTAGAACCGCAGGAGCCTTATGACGATGCCGGAAGAGGTTCTTTATCAACATCTGGATTCATAATGGAAGATGTTAGGATACCAGACGAATACATGCTCGGAGAACAGGGTAAAGGTTTTTACCATACCATGGAAGGTTTCGACCTCGCTAGAATTATGATTGGAGCAAGTGCTGTTGGGGTTACTAGAAGGGTTCTTGAAGAGGCTGCGGATTATATCAAGGAAAGAGAAACTTTCGGTAAACCTTTAGCAAAATACGAAGGGATACAGTTCCCATTTGTAGAGAGGTACACTGAGATGGAAGCGAGTAAATTGATGGTAAAAAAAGTGGCGGATATGACAGATACAAGATACGATGAAGAAGGATGGGTTGAAAGGACAGGTAAAGCCCAAACCTACAAGCCAACGGAGATCGCCAAGTGGATATCCATGATCAAATACAAAGTTCCACATCTAGCAAAAGATACCGCGGATGACGCCATGCATTGGTTAGGAGCCGCAGGATACAGCTCTGAATATATATTTGAAACCGCTTGGAGAGGTGTGATGTCTTACTGCGTGGGCGCAGAAGGTGGAGCTAATATCCAAAAGATTGTAATCGGGAGAGAAACCTTAGGCAAAGATTACGTTCCCTACAAGTAAGGTGATCCCGTGAGATTCGTGGTGTTAGTCAAACAGGTTCCAGATACTACTGAAGTAGAAGTCGATGAAGAGACAGGAACTATCATAAGAGAAGGTGTACCATCTACTTTGAAT
>CAYXPD010000016.1:0-9281 GCA_964466995.1 uncultured Thermoplasmata archaeon
GCAGTGTTCTTCCACAATTTCCATGAATAGATCACTAGGTAAGGAAACCGTTCCAGGGAAATCCATATGATGGCTGGAAACGCCTACCGATAGGGTTGGACCCATAAGAGCGTAGTCCAATTTTTTGGCTATGCGTTCACCCAACTCATCAGAAATGTATGTGTCCGTTCTCATAGGCATGTGAGGTCCGTGCTGTTCGAAGGATCCCATTAACAAAACTACCGTATCTTTTCCCTCTTCTTTTGCCTCTTCGATCTCCTTCCAGCTCATCTCTTCCATCTTCAACTTCTCTTCACTAACCATCTATTATCATCATGGTGTAAGGACTTCTAGAAAATATACTTTGTCTGTATTTTGAGGAGAGACTAGTTTCTACCTAACTCGATCAAACTCAGCGGTACGTACATCTCTTTTTTAGAGAGTCCACCGTGATTTCCGATCATGTAATGCTCTTCTTCATCCGGAAGCGTGTCGTATAATGTGTAGTTATCTTTCATTATCAGGGTATAATCTCCGATCCTGTGGTACAACTTTTTGTTCAGTTCCTCAAGACCGAAGTAGTTTTTCTCTACCAGTTCTTCGCTCCTGTAAATACGGCAGATATCGCTCAGGTTTTCTTCCCAGTACCTCTCGAATTCATCCGTCCTTGAAGGGCGGACGTAGCAGAAAACGGTCCTGTAATCCCCGCAGAGCGGAAGTGCTAGGCAGTCCTGTAATTTGGGGTGATCTTCCAATCTTATCGATTTTTCTCTCTCAGTATCTATGAATCCGTGGTCTGAAGTGACTATAATCGTTGTATCTGTATCCTTTATCTCCTCTACAAAATCTCTCAAATGAAGACAGATGTCTAGTAATTCTTTCGATGTCGAGATGCTGTTTACACCTTCTTCATGAGCTGCACTGTCAAAACCGTTCCAGTATGCCTTGATGTATCTCTTTTCATCTCCTGATTTTACCAACCGTTCCAAAAGAGAGAACATCTCCGCTAACGAAGAGTATCCTTTCCTCTCCGCGCTTCCTGCATAAAAAGAATTGAAGGCAGAGTCTTTCAGTTTTTCTAGGCTGACATCGGTAATTTTTCTATCGATGTCGTTCATCACAGAACGCGAAGAGAGTATAGAAGATATATCAACTCCAGATCTCTCTAAAGGGCGGTCTCCAAACCTAGGCTCGAATGGTAATATTGTAGTCACGACTCCAAGTTCCTTCAAAAACGTGTACCATCCGGTAACCGCATGCTGTTGGGGTGCTAATCCGGTATAAAATGTCGGGATCGCTGAGGCGGTAGAGGAAGGAAAAACCGACGTTATCTTTCCTTCTAAATTGTCAAAAAGGACCGTGTCTTTCCCTCTCTCTTTCAAATATTCATAACCAATACCGTCCAAGATCAAAAGAATAACGTTTTTCGACTTACCAAAATTTTCCTCATCTATCATCTCTAGGCCATTGTAAGGACTCTCCGAACCGAATCCTTCAACTAGGGAACTCATTAGATTGACTATACTTCCTCTTTCGTAATCGGGTAATACTACAGAACTGTCCTCTAAGTCGGACATCAGATCACATGTACTGTTCCAATTTGCCCATGACGACTTCGACTCCGATACCCGGTTCGTCTGAAGTCCATAATCTACCGTCTTCGAACACTAAACCTCGGCTTAGACCGTCTGGGAGTAAAAGATGACCGTCGAGATCTGCATATTTGATATTATCGCTGGATTCGAATAGATGAACCGCGGCTCCCAAGGAAGGCTCCATCTCTAACATGCACCCGACCATCGCATCTACACCGTGATCTTCTATCACATCTACGATCTTCCTTCCGCCTGTCAATCCACCGCACTTCATCAGTTTTATGTTGACCATATCCGCCATCTCGTTTGAACAGATCTCCTCAGCGCTTTCGTGGTCTTTCATCGCCTCGTCTGCTACGATAGGAAGGTCAGTATCTTTAGTGACTTCTTTCAGACCTTCTAGATCTTCTTCATCGACGGGCTGTTCTACGAACTCTATATCGGATCCTTTTATCCTACCGCAGAACTCTTTCGCCTCCTCGACAGAGTAGCCCTGGTTTGCGTCGACCCAGATCTTGATGTCACTTCCGACCGTTTCTCTCACCGCTTTTATCCTTTCTATATCGCTTTCCATGTCCAGTCCCACTTTGATCTTTATGGCTTTGAATCCCTGTTCTATGTAATCTTCCGCATGTTCTACAGTTTCCCGTTCATCCATTATCCCTATCGTCCTGTCGGTCAATACACCTTCTTCTTCGTAGCCATCGTACAATTCGAACACTCTTTTCCCTTCGATCTTCCCGTGGAGGTCATGTAATGCTGTGTCTAGACCCGCCAGGGCGGATGGATCCCCTGGATGTTCTTTCCTAAAATCGGACCATATATCCTCTATGGAGATGTCTTTATCGATCAATTTTTCTTTCCAAGGTTTCAAACATCTCATGATAGATTCGTTGGTCTCTTCGGTAACGCCATTAGAGGCCCCGTTTCCCCATCCTATCTTACCTTCACTCTCGATCTTGATGACAACGTTCTCCGTGGTGAAAGAGGTACCGGTAGCTATCTTGAATTCCTCTTCATTTTCTATCTCTACAGGATATAATTCTATATTTTCTATCTTCATATTGGGATCTCCCGTTTTGGTTAGATTATCGAAAGGAAAGATATTAAATTTTGGAACCATTTTCTACCTCCCAAAGTTTAATTGTCGATAAGAGGATTTACTTCAAAAGGTAAGAAAGATGGAAGTTTCGCTTATAATAGATTTGGCTTTTTTAATAGCAGCCCTTCTAGTGGTCAATCATGATGTGAAGCGGAAGCCGCTGGATAGGAAGGTGTTCTATGTGTGGGTTATCGGAACAGTTATAGGTTATCTTTTTTTCTGGATGTACGGAGTTGTGGTAGTGATGATACTTTACTTTCTGTGGACTAGGGCACTGCTCAAAAGGCACCATCTCGACTGAATAAAAAGTTATCTTACAGTGATAATACTTTCTTCTAGACTTCTCGGATAATAAGTCAGCATCTCCACGCCGTTTTTCTTGACCACGACAGTATCTGAATGTCGGAAGCCCGCTTTACCTTTCAGATAAATGCCCGGCTCTACACTCAACACCATGTTCTCCTTCAATTCCCAGTCCTCCCCCACATCTAAGAAAGGAGGTGCATGTATTCTGGTTCCCAGTCCATGGCCCGTGTGATGTCTCCACGTGTCTTCTATACCTTCCTCTTCATATAACTCGTATACTTCTCTATCCACTTCGGAGAGATCCTTACCAGCTTCAATAGCATCGAATGCGATATCTTGGGCCTTTACTGCGAGTTCGAAGTACTTCTTCTGTTCCTGCGTCGGTTCTCCGACTATCCAAGTTCTTTCTAATTCGCTACTATAGCCTCCGATCTCCACTCCTGCGCCGTTCACCAGTACGTCTCCCTCTTTTATTGTCTCGTTACTAGCTATAGCGTGAGGTAAAGATGATCCTTCGCCGACCTGTCCTCTGTAGCCAACGGTTATGGGAAAACCGCTGCCGGTCTGCTCATATTTAGGACCGAAGGCTCTGATGATGGCTTGCGACGCTTTTAAGGAAGCTCTCATCGAAACTTCGATCTCAGACAACCCCGGTTCGGTTTCTTCCTGCAGATATTTCAACCCTAGGTTATCCCACTTAGCGCTCTCCCTCATCAGCTCAATCTCTTCCTCTTCCTTAACACTGAAAAATTTTTCTAGATCTAATCGGATATCTTCTACCTCGATATCTATCAATTCGCTCAAACTAGGACCGAAGTAACCATAACTGCTGCCGTAGCCGTCCTGATCAACTCCTATTTCGTCATAGTTTTCTTCCTGGATCATCTCCTTAACAAATTTCATCGGATGTTTTTCTCCCGGATAATCCTTGTAAGTGATGATCTCATCCAATGCGAGTTCTCTTTCTTCTAAGTGCTCTTTCTCCAGCCTGGGTATTACCATCTTTTCGCTTTCTTCGTCCAAAAGATAGGCGATCGGTCTTTCAGTCGGTAAGAATGCGAAACCAGTCAGATTGAATATGAACGTCGGCGAAAAAAGACACAAAGTGTCCAATTCTTTTTCTTCCAATCTAGCCAGCAGTTTTTCTTTTTTCCTTTCATATACCTTCCGATCCAACATGAAATTCATCTTCACACCTTGAAAGTCAAAATGATGTATAAAGTTATAAATTTTTGTTTGAAGTTCTCAAATCGAGGGAAATATTTTTTTCACCGAGAATTCAAAAAGATTACGAAAAAGATTAGAACCTATATAACCTAAAAAAAGCATACTCTCTAAGCTGATACTTCGGAACAGGCAAGATAATAGACTCTACGTAAATGTCGATGGATTCAATAGTAATCAGAATGGCTAATGAGGTGGCTCTTGGCCTTATCGATGACTTCTTCCTTGGAAATAGCAGTGAACTCCTCTTCGCAGTCTTCAAAATGACATTCAAATTTGTACCCTTGTATACACGTCTCGAGGATAGGTCCAACGCATTCCTTGCCATCTTTCAAAATGCATTGGATGATTTCTCCTTCTTCATCTCTGACTTCGTAATCTTTAACCTCTTTTGGTTCCCCGACCTCTATCTCATCTTCCATATTATAACATAGTTATGTTTCCTATTTATATTTAACTAAATACTTCACTTAAAAGTCGTAAGAAATGACGAAAGCTAGAGTCATGCCCACCGTCAATATAAGAAAGACCCAAACATTGAGAAGCCAGGTCAGTGCTACGATCCCGTAGAGCATACTCCTTCTGCCTAAAGTGTATTCTCGATTTCCACGGATGAACAAATTGGCCAGGTAGATATCCGCTTTCTCGCCGCTTATCTCTTCGAGTGTTTCATGTGAACTTCGCACCAGGAAAGTTATCCGGGTGAAGTGACGGAGGCATAATAAGAAATTGAAGAACGAGTATATCAGGGTGAAGATAATCAACCACAGTGCATAATCTCCGTTTACTATTGGCTCTGGTATAGCAGAAGGGCTAAAACCAACAAGGAGACCTAAAAGTAGGACGGCGGCGGAAGCTAAAAACGTGACGGACATTATTACATTTCTTAACTGGTGGATCATCAGCATGTAATCTTCTTCTTCAATAGAGATATGGAACCAACTGACTATCGCCTTGTTGATCCTGTTACGCTGGGTAACCACTTCTTTTCTCTCAGTCAGAAAGAAGTACAGGTAGTGGTATCCCCAAAGGCATATGGAATAGATTGATAAAATCCCTATTGTCAGCAAATCCATGGTTTTTCTCCCTTTCATAGAGATAAGATGTGCCTACATTAATGTTTGGTTTTTCTCTCTTTTCTCAACACTGATAAAAACGGGAAAATATTTTTATATCGAAAATGTTCACTCAAACGTTTGATTCACTTACAGGATGAGGTAAAAAGGATATGAGCGAAGACGATGAAAAAAAGGCGGTCTTGGAATTCAACGTGAGACACCTTGTTAAGAGGTTTTACAGGGAATACCTCAAGCCCAATCTTAAAGTTTATTTACCGGTCCAGATAGGTCACGTGGTAACTGCGATCTTGGCCCTGATACCGCCTCTTATACTTCGGAGCATAATAGACGATGCCGTCATCAATGGAGATATGGGTAGGGTTATCGAACTAGCTCTCATCGCTTTAGCTGTTTTCGGAGCTATAGCTATCGGGAGAGGTTTCCGGAGCTATTACGGGCATAAGACCGCCCAAAAGATCGTCTATGATATGAGGAACGACCTCTACGGTCATTTCCAAGACCTTCCTATGAAGTTCCACGATGAAAAGAAGACCGGCGAACTGATCGCCCGTTTGATCGATGACCTCAACAGGCTGCAGGAATTCGTACATCACGGGCCAGAAGGTCTTTTCACGGCGACCACTAGAATTCTAGGTACTTTGATAATACTCTTCACTTTAAACATCCCGTTAACACTTGTAGTCCTCGCATTCGCTCCGCTGTTGGTCCTCTACGGATGGTTTTTGATGAGGAAGATGCACCAAGCCTTCAGAGAGGTCAGGAGCAAGAAAGCGGAGATGACCGATAGGTTGGAAGACAATCTGTCAGGTGTGAAGATAATTAAGGCTTTTTCTAATGAGCTGTTCGAGAGGGGGAGATTCGCAGAGGAGAACATCGAGCACTTCGAAGCTAGAAGAGTGGCGGTAAAATACATCAGCTTGTTGGGTCCTGGAGCTTACTTCCTCAACAGCTTGGGACTCGTTCTCACACTGGGATACGGCGGTTACCTCGTGATGGAAGGCGCATTGACGCCTGGTACACTAGCAGCTTTCTACACCTACCTCGTCGGCTTCAGAGGACCGATGCTGAGGTTGATCAGGATAAACGAAGGTCTCAGTCGTTTCCTCGCATCCGTGGAGAGGTTTTTCGATCACAAGGATATAGAGCCGGATATATACTCCAGTTCTGAAGCGGTGACAACTGATGAAGTCGTTTCTGAGGGACATGAAGAAGAACGTGAGGACGAGGAAAGCAGGGGAGAAAGATCTATATTGAAAGGAGAAGAAAGGCTCGAATTGATACAGGACCTGGAAGATGTAGACGATGAGAAGATAGAAAAGGAGAAGGCAACTAGAAAAGCTACCATCCCTGGTAGGGTCACCTTCGACAAAGTTTATTTCTCCTATGATGATGAAGAGGAAGTACTCAGAGACGTCGATTTCGAAGTACCTCCTCAGAAGTCCATAGCTCTTGTAGGTCCCAGCGGTTCTGGAAAGACCACTATTGTGAGGCTGATCCCCCGACTTTACGACGTGGATAAAGGTTCGGTCAAAGTTGATGGCGTTGACGTAAAAGATTGGGATCTGAAGGAATTGAGGAATTCGGTCGCGATGGTTCTCCAGGACGATTACCTATTCTCTGGAACGATAAAAGAGAACATCAGCTACGGAAGACCCGAGGCTTCGGAGGAAGAAGTATTGAAGATGGCGGAGAAAGCTAACGTCGATCAATTCGCAGAGGAGATGCCCAAAGGCTACGAGACAGAAGTCGGTCAGCGCGGTATAAAACTTTCTGGCGGACAGAGACAGCGTATCTCCATAGCTAGAGCACTATTGAAAGACCCGGAGATATTGATTTTAGACGAGGCCACTTCATCGGTGGATTCGCACACCGAGAAATTGATCCAGGAGGCGATAGATCGCGTCTCTGAAGGAAGGACAACATTCACGATCGCTCACCGCCTGTCTACGATAGTAGATGCGGATGAAATACTGTTCATCGAAGACGGCCAGATAAAAGAAAGAGGTACTTTCGATGAGCTGATGGATAGAGGTGAAAAATTCAGTCACTTCTACGATCTGCAGTTCGGTGAACAGATGGGTGAATAGCTCTGGAGGTAAAACGCCTACCCAGCAAAGATTTTAATACAACTACCTTATCGGGATATTTGCTGATAAGATGGGCTCGAAAAATGATGAAAAAAAGAGTGAAGAGATAATAGAGATGACTCAGGAGTATGGAGCGAGAAATTACGATCCTTTGAAGGTCGTCATCTCAGAGGCGGAAGGCGTTTGGGTAACGGATGTAGATGGTAAAGAGTATATGGATATGTTGAGTGCCTATTCCGCAGTAAGTCACGGTCACTGTCATCCTGAAGTCATAAAAGCTCTTAAAGAGCAGGCTGAAGACGTCACTCTGACTTCTCGGGCCTTCATGAACGATCAGTTGGGATCTTTCTACAAGAAAGTATCAGATATCACTGGGAAGGATAAGGTCCTGCCCATGAATTCTGGAACTGAAGCCGTAGAGACCGCCATAAAAGCCGCGAGGAGATGGGGCTATTTTGAGAAAGGTGTTCCTAAAGGCGAGGCTAAAATAATAGCGTTGGAAAACAATTTCCACGGACGTTCCACAACGGTCATATCATTCAGTACAAGAGAGAAGTACAGAGAGGGCTACGGTCCTTTCACGCCCGGTTTCGAGATCGTACCTTTTGGAGATATCGAGGCATTGGAAGAAGCGATAGATGAGAACACTGTCGGTTTCTTGATGGAGCCCATGCAGGGCGAAGGCGGTATCGTGATCCCGCCAACAGGCTACCTGAAGGAAGCTAAAGAACTCTGTGAAGAGAAAAATGTTCTCTATATAGCTGACGAGATACAGACCGGTCTAGGTAGGACCGGAAAGATGTTCGCCTGTGATTGGGAAGAGGTCGAACCGGATATCTATATCCTAGGTAAAGCTCTCAGCGCTGGTGTTTATCCCGTTTCGGCTATAGCCGCTGATGAAGAGATCATGGACGTTTTCGATCCCGGATCACACGGTTCTACTTTCGGTGGAAATCCTCTAGGTGTAGCGGCAGCTAGACGAGCATTGGAAGTTATCGAGGAAGAAGATTTCGTCGAGAACTCTCTAGAGATGGGTAGATATATGCGAAAGCAATTGAAAGAGATCGAGAGTCCTCTTATCAAGGATGTCAGAGGAAGAGGACTGTTCATCGGTGTAGAGTTGAAAGAAAAAGCTAGGCCCTATTCAGAGGAGCTCAAAGAGGAGGGTGTACTGGTCAAGGACACGAAAGGTACGGTTCTTAGATTCGCTCCCCCATTGGTAATAACCAAGGATCAGATAGATTGGGCTCTTGAGAGGATAGAAAAGGTACTAGAGTGATTTTTTCAATCTATTAAAAACTCTTCTTTTACATCTTTTTAGTTTCTTGCTTGGAGATCATATCTATCCCATATTTGGAACCGATAAGGCTCCCTGCTCCGATCACTCCCCAGAACCATATCAGTCGGTCAAGGAAAATGGCGGTCGCAGCCACCCCGGGGGAGACCCCGACGAATACCAAGACCGAGACCATGCCGCCTTCATATATACCCAGGTTTCCAGGTGTCGCTGGGATTATCAAAAGTATTATCCCCAGACCTATAGCTATGATTATGTTCGCGAGTCCGATATTGAATCCGAAGGCTGAGAGCAAAATATAGTACTTCGCTATGGTTATTCCCTTCCTACCGAAAGAAAGACCCAGGCCTTGGCTGAACCTCTTTCTATCGGCTAGACTTTCTTTGAGATTCTGTCTGAAAGTCTCGTATCTATCAAAGATGTCATCTTCATATTTATTCAACTTTTTGATATTTTTGCATAGAAAAGATAACAAGTTGTGTATTATCTTCATGTCAAAATATATCTCAACGATCAGGAACAGGATAAAAGAGCAGACGAGTGCGAAGGCAAGCAATATCATATATATCCATACTGGAGGAGTTGTCAGTAGTAATAGCAAGAACACCGCAA
>CAYXPD010000017.1:0-9260 GCA_964466995.1 uncultured Thermoplasmata archaeon
AGCGGACTTTCGGTACTTACACAGTAAACAAAGCCGATAAGATCATCACTACCACGACTTCGTACGGCGCCACTTCTAAGGCCGTCTGGCACCGAGAAGCAGATATAATACCTAACGCCGTTGATGAAAAAAGATTTCATCCTTCCAACGACGGTAGCCAGGTAAGAGAAAAACTAGGGCTTGAGGATGAAAAGTTGATAACTTATGTAGGAAGGATCGTTTATCACAAAGGTTTGGAATACTTCGTAAGAGCAGCTAAATATTTGAGAGACGAAAACGTCAAGTTCCTTCTGGTCGGAACTGGAGATTTCAGGTCGGAGCTGGAAAATATAATCAAAAATGAAGGGATTGAAGATAAAGTCATGTTTGCGGGAAGAGTGCCGAACGAGGAACTTCCGAATTATTACGCAGCGACAGACATCTTCGTTCTTCCATCCGTATCCAGGCTCGAAGCTTTCGGTATCGTAGCCCTAGAAGCTATGGCTTCCTGCGTCCCGGTCATAGTTTCAGATATACCAGGTGTTAGAGACGTTATTGTCGAAGGAAAACACGGTCTTTTGACAGAACCGATGAATTCGGAAGATCTAGCTGGTAAAATCAGGACGTTGATCAAAAATCCGGATATGGCAGAAAGGATGGGGAGAAACGGTAGAAAGAGAGTAGAAGGGAGGTTTACCTGGAGCAAAGTCGCGAAAGAGATAGAGAGAGTCTACGAATCGATACTCAACGGATGATCTCTAGATCTATCTCTTTACCCGTAGAATCGTAGGCCTGCCAAGAGTCTAGATCATAAGGATATGCCATGATAATATGTATCCTGCCGTACCTACTGAACATGGTCAGATCTTCTTTAGAGGGCGATGGATTCCGGCTTGGATGGGTGTGTACCACTCCAACAATCGAGTAATCCACGGGAAGAGTATTTAGCCTCAACAGAGCGTTCCTCGGCCCTGAGACGGTGCCTGGAACAAGAATCAATTCCGATAAAACGCCGTCTATCTCTCTTAAGCCGGCTGCGAATTCATTCGGATGCGCGTCTTTAGCGCTCTCACTTATCATCTTCAAAACTCGTTCAGTTATACCCTTGATCTCCGTTTTGCCAAATAGGCTCATCTTTTCACCAGTTTCTTCTTCACTTTTTCATAAAAATCATCCTCGAAGCGGATAAATTTGGCTCTACTATCGCTCTTCTTGACCTTTATTGTATCTTCATGCCCAACGACCCTTTCTTTCTGTCCGTCCATCACCATCAAACATTTCCTTTCTGTTAAGCTTATCTCTATAGGTTTATCTGAAGGAAGCACATGGGGTTTAGCATCTAGGTCGAAGGATGCTATAGGTACGGATATGTACACATCCAATTTTGGATTGACGATAGGGCCTCCAGAACTCAAACAGTAAGAGGTCGATCCTGTAGGAGTTGAGATTATGACCCCATCAGCTCTAAAACAGTCGATCATCTTATCTCCGTAGATTAGTTTTATCTCTCTAAGTTTAGCGATTTTATCGCTGTGGACTACCATCTCATTTACACATTCGCACTCTTTTTTTCCATTCAAGAAAACGTCAAGTTTCATCCTCTTATCTAAAAAATACTCATCCCTATCTATCCTCTTCAAGGCATTTTTGATCTCTGAGACCTCAGTAGTTGTCAAGAAGCCTACGTTACCAGTATTGACACCTAATGCAGGCATATCGATATTCTGGAGAAGCTTTAGGAGTGTACCGTCACCACCCACGGTCATCATGAAATCTATTTTTCCTTTCATATCATCTAGCGATAGGCCTTTCACATTCAAATTCTCCGCTAAAGAGTGTTCAAAATAAATCTTATCGACTATATCAAGTTCTTCAAGGCTCTCAACTTTTTTTGCGGTCTCCTTATCGACTAAACCATAAACTCCGAATCTGAGACTCATAGCAATTCCTCCTTAACCTTCTCATCGTATATTGCAATTACGTCTCTTCTTTCGGTGGGACTGATACCCATATTAAGTCTTTCACCGTCCTTATCGTAAACTTCTCCGCCGACCTCTCTGATCATCAAGGTAGATGCGGCGATGTCAGTGATCCTTAGACTCGTCTCTTCCTCTGGTGTTCTATGGTAAAAAAGATCGAAGGTTCCTTCAGCAACCATACACATGGAAAGAGCCGCTGATCCGAGCGATCTCACCCTCCTTACTTGAGGCGGGATATCGTAACTTTCAGAAATCGCGTTCTCGCCCATATATAACGAGACGGTCCTATTTTCGCTCAAACTAGGGTTCATAAGTTTATTCTCCTTGAAACTACCTCCATCTTTAATGGCATGATATTCAACTCCAGTTTTCAAGTTTTTCACGTATCCGACTTCAACATCAGAAAGGTCTGTCGGTGTGAAGGCCAAAGAGATGCAGTAAAAAGGTATTTCAAATATTGCATTGTTGGTCCCATCTATCGGGTCCATTATCACGTAGCCGTCTCCGTTCTGCTCCACCAGTCCAGCTTCTTCACTAAGTACAGAAAAGTCTGTATTGTTGAGTAGATGTTCTAAAGCTGTCTCTTCAGCTATCTGATCGATTTTTTTGGTTAGAGTACCGTCCGCCCCTTTTCCCATATCCTTATCTCTCTCAATCTCTGCGCTAGTTATAGCGTCTGAAACTTTCCTCCCGCACCTTCTAAAATGATCCAATATATCTTCCTGCATGGGATAAGATATCAAAGTCCTTTTAAAAATATTTTCTGGGATGTAAAAGAATCGTATTTAAAAACTCAAAGCTCGGACACTTCAACGTAGAGGGTTTCCTCTTCCATAGATTGAGCAGAACCAAATTCACATTCAAGTCTCAATCTATGCTCGCCTTCTCCCAGCCTCAAAGGAGTTTCTTCCGATATCAAGGGAAAATCATTTTTAAGAAAATGTCTACCACCAGCTCCATCTCTTAGTCTCCACTGGATCTGGTTTTTATAAGTTCCATTAGTTATCTCCATGAAATCTATCTCTCGAAATATTCCGTCTTCCAACTGAAGTGTTAGAACATCAGAGTTGCCCTCACCGTGAAGGTATATCTGCCTTGCTTTGTCCTCTATGAACTGCGCCTGCTCTTCCAAGTCCTGTAAAACTCTCTGCGTGTCGTGATATCTTATCGAGCTGTAAACCACAGGAAGGCCCAAAGATAGTACTAGGGCGATTATCATCAGCTGAAGAGGTAAACCTTCTAGGCCTCTATCGTCGTTAGACATTCTTTTGAGATCTCTCATAATTTTCCTCAACTGGACTTGGTCATCGATGATGATTATAAAAGTGTTTTCTCTACAAAATGTTCCTATAGGGACAAAACAAAAAACATTTATCACATCATCATTTCCGATTTTTGAAGATAAGATAAACGATGTTGGGAAGAAATATCAAAAAGGATCAAAAAGGCATAGCTGGATTCTTCTTCGATACACCTGTTTTGCTGTTGATAATCGTTCTCCTTTTTGCTTTCACCACATCGTTATATCAAATGTACGTTCCTATCCAAGAAGAAAAGGATCGGATAGCTCAGGATAGAAGGTGCCTCGAGATAAAAAACAGAGTTCAGGACTACGATCAGATACTGCATGATGAAAAAGACAAATTTTCAATGAGAAAACTAGAGGCTTTAGAGGAAGAAAAATTGGAATCTCAAATAAGATCGGGAGAAGATTACAGGTATAATTTGACATTTGAAGTCCTAGAAAGTGAAAAATCTTGGTCTTTTGGTGAGAATCTAACTCGCGAAGAAATAAATTCCGAGAGCGGCGTGAGTTCTTACAGAACTCCAGTTTCTTTAGTCGATGAAGGCAGAAGTTCTCATCTAGGCAAACTGAAGGTGAACGTATGGAGAGGTTGAAATGTAAGAAAAGAAATAAAAAAGGACTTCTATCTATGGTAGATGCCGTTTTATTCGGACTGATCATCTTGATGGTCTCGATACTTGTATTTCAACAATTCGGTGGAGCCTTGAATAGAGAAAGGGACCTAGAATCTTCCGAGTTCAAGTATGAGGCGGTGCATGATATTCAAAAGGTCGCACTAGATACGATTATATCTGAGACCGGATATGTGAATCTGAGTGAAAGCCAGCCGAAGAGGATGAGATTGATTAACATAACCGTTGAGAGAGCGATAAAGGACTATCTCTATCTTGATAACCTAGAACAAAACAAAGAAAAACTGGAATATGATCTGTCGGATTTGGAAAAAGATATAGAACAGGTTTACGAAAAATGTGCTTGGGATGTGAGCCAATACCGTTTTGCTTTAGAATCTTCCTACGAATCTTCCGAACTTTTTATCACTAACGTTGAAGAACTCGATAAAGAAGACCTACCTCCAAAAAGAGCCGCTTCCACCACCACTTTGATTATAGAAGGAGATCGAGTTGACTCGACTCTATTTATATGGAGATAAGATATCAACTACGAAACACATTTCTAATTTCAATCTTATCTACACTGCTCATTTTAGATTGAAGCCTTTGAACAGATCATCCTCTCCTTTTACTACCCTAGCTTCCTTTTCCACTTCTTTCTTCAAATCGTGGTCGGAACTATTTCCTCTAGAGGCAATCACCGCTGTTTTCCCTCGGAGAAGGACAGCCTTATCATCGTGCTTTCCCGTGATCTCTTTTGCGAGCTTGATGAGATTTCCCATATTTTCTACCGGAATTTCTTTCTTTATGAACTCCTCTTCCGATCCCTCTATCTCTTCCTTGATCTTCTCGGTCAAGGCTCCTTCAAGATCTTCTATGTCTTTCTCCTCCTTCTTCCATTCCTCGAATAACTCCTCAGGAGACCTAGGTCTTTTCTCATAAAGAGGAGTTTCTCTTTGAAGCATCTTCTTTAACTCTTCGATCCTCTCTTTCCTTTCTTCCCATTCCTCAGAAAATCGGCTCACCACGTCTACAAGTTTATCAACTGTAACATCAAATATATCCGCCATCTCTTCCAAGCTGTATTCTTCGACATCGATCATCTGGCTTAGTTCCTCCTTCGTCTTTTGTCTGAACTCACTGTATTCTCTAGCAGCTTCTCCTGACTTGAATTCGAGGCGTATCACTCCGTCCTGTACTTTAGTGCTGTTCACAAGAACGATATCCTCTATCTCTGAAGTATTGTCAACATGAGTTCCTCCACAGGCTTCAACATCAAGACCGTTCCCGATATTAATTATACGGAGCTGGTTCCCAGGAGGTACCCCACCCTGATATATTTTGAATCCGTATTCTTTCTCTGCCTTCGATTTCTTCAAGACCCTTTTATCGACTTTATAGCCTTCATCTATCCATTTTTTTCCAAGACTTTCGATTCTATCCAGTTCATCTCTACTGAGATTCTCGTAGTGGGTGATATCTAGTCTAGCTTTATCCTCTGTTTTCTTGGCCCCTGCCTGAGCCACGTGGTTACCGAGGATCTTGGCAGAGGCGCCGTTTATGAGATGGGTTGCGGTATGATGCTGCATCAGTTGTTTTCTTCTTTCCCAATCTATCTTACCTTCTACGGTATCTCCTTCGCTAAAATCCGCTCTATCGACCTTATGAAGTATCACGCCTTCTCTGTTTATCGTATCGAGTACTTTGGAGCCGTTAATAGTCCCCACATCGTTCATCTGTCCGCCTTGAGTAGGATAGAAACATGTCCTGTCTAAAATCACATATTTCTCTTCATCTTCTTCGATCATCTTTATGACTTCTGCGCTGAACTCGACCTTTTTTTCATCCTCTATGTAAAGGTCTTCCGTTTTAGGAATCCCTTCAAGATCGAACTTGCTTTCTTCCTCCTCCTTCTTATCTTTTGACTCGTGCCTCTCAGATATTTTTGAATAGAAATCCTTCGGCTTTTCAAACTTTACACCGGACCTCTCTAGAAGTTCGGGAGAGATACCGTGAGTATCGTAAAGCTCTATCAGTTTTTCCTCACCGAGTGTACCATCATCCAAATCTTTGATGATCTCTTTTGCCTTTCCCCTTGCTTCCCTGTATTTTTTCCCCTCGTGCTCCATTATCTTCTCTGCTTGTTCAAAATTTTCTTTCAACTCAGGGAAAAGATCTTTCATCTCCTCAGCGTGCCATCTCATGACCTCTTTAAGGTCAAGAGGCCAATCGTTTTTGTCGACTATATCAAGTGCACGCCTCGCTATTACCCGGAGAGAATGCTTCTCGCCTGTATTGGATGGTAGAGCTCCGTCTATAAAAGCAACCAGTAGAGCTCTCGTATGGTCCGCGATCGAGTATATATCCGCAGAGGTCTGTATCTCTTCCTTCAGTCTCTTTTTGGCGACTCCGATCTTATCAGCTATCTCATCCCACCTTTCTTCTATATCATCCACCTCATCCGCGTTCAACAGACCGGAATATGGGAAGAAATCAGCTCTTATATCTTTGTCTAGATCGACCCCTGTTTCTCTATATAGTTTCTCTATGACTTCGGGCATATTCGCCTCGTAGGATGTCTCACTTCCCTTCGATATCCATGCGATCCTTTCGTGCCCCATCCCCATATCTAGGACCTTTGTGTCTATCTCCGAATAGCCCTCTCCAGAAGAATCGATCTCAAATGTCATGTAGACTTGATTCAATAGCTCCATCCCATCTACAAAGAACTCCATACATCCACCAAGGTTTCCTCCGCCGGCCCACGCGTCCTCGTGGAGGATGACCTTCTCTATATCTATGCCCATGCCCTCAACCAACCAATCAAGCATATCCTCGAAGTAACCTGCCTGATCGTACCTGTCTTCGGGGACGAACGCATGTTGGCCAGTCATTATGAATCCAGTGTAATGGCTGCCTGTGATCCCGACGTTATCTATATCGTTAAAACGAAGACAAAATTGAGGTATTACCAAGGGATTGGCTGGAGGTTCAACCTCTCCTGAAACCACATATGGCTGGAAGTCGTAAATAGAGGCGCGGACAAATTCAGTATCATCTCTCCATCTCGCGAGTACCGGATATCTTCCTATCCCAGTATACCCCTTTTTCTCCATGAAGTCCTTGAACTCGGTCCATGCTGAGGTTTGATCTAGAGTTTTATCGGTCGGTGAGTTATCTATAAAGGTATATCCACCTGAACATTCAGCCTCCCCACATACCTCTCTTTCTTCATCTATAGCCCAAAAAAACTTACCGCAATTATCACATTCACCTCTCTTGAAACCCTTCTCTTTCATCCTCTCTACCGGAAAGAACTTTTCGGGTTTATCAGATGCTTCTTCTTGTATCTGCGCCTTAAATTCCTCGAGTTTTCCCATAGCAACCAATTAACATCACAAACAGGAGAAAAATAAAACTTCTGGTCATTATACCTATCATCGTGCTCCAAATCTTTTTAATATTAATTTTTCTATAGTATTATCAATGAATCCAAGATTTATTGAAAACCGCTCATGGATAAATTTTCTAGATCAATATCTAGGAAGACTATCATATATGGAGATGTCTATACACGATTTCACCGTCTACTCTGAAGACGACCCATCTTATATTTTGGTAAAGCGGATCATTATCTGCTAGACTCTTCTGGATTTGACTCTCAATTTTTTCTATATCCAATTCTTCAGACGATACTCCGTTAACTTCCATCAGAACTATCCCTCTCTCAGGCGGTAGTTCATCTACAGCTTTCTTCAAACTTTCATCTATAAATTCCTTCACAGAAGAATTCGAATCTACCGATTTGATACGAACATCAGCTACATCTTCATCTATCAGAATATAGGGACGATCTTCTCCGAAAGGCATCAATTTTATTCTAGAACTTTCAAAGTTACCTGCCATATATAATGAGATCATCCGTTGGTGATCTCCAGAATTCGACTCTTGAATTACTGAAGGAAGATGAGAGGAGGATGAGAAGCTTTCGATCGAATCAGCGAATTTTTCTAGGTCGATTTGATAAGAAATGTGTATTTCCTCCAAGGTAGAAGGTTTTAGTCCGCTTTTTATTATTGTAGAGACATGTTCATCATCGAAATTATTTTTAAGATATTCAAGGGAAGATATATCTGTCAGATTTTTGATACTGAAAGCACTATATTCTACAAATTCCATATCCTCAAGTTTTTCATCTAATGAATCTACAGCTTCCTCGTAACTTTCCTCGCCTGTTCTGTTAGGAAGGTCATTGATAAAATTGTCATTAAAGGACATAAATGCCCGCAGTTCCTTCTCAAAAGAACTCTGACGTTCCTCTTCAAGCCACTCTAATAGGACTTCGGTTCTATTCTCGCCTATCATAGCAATACTTTTGGCTATGGAACCTGAGGTAAAATCTTCATGTTGCGATCCTAAGAGCTCAGCTTTTTCTATAGTATCCATACCGAAATTTGAAGCCAGAAATATACTAGGTCTCTTGGAATGATTGTTCTCTGCAAAATCACTGATCATATCCTTATCTCTCAATATCTCCGACCCATTTTGAGAGATATATTTAGGCGAAAAAGTATGATGAGACATCTCTTTTTGAAATGACTCTCTTATCGATCGTTCAGTGCGCTCAAAGGAACGGTTTACCCTTTTCGAATTACTGAATCCATCCACTTCATAATAAAGATACTTGCCGTCCTCTTTCTCTAAGTTTATCTCGTAGCCGGAACTCCGGAATGTATCTTTCAGTGAATTCCATTCAACCCTATCAGGTCCATCTTTCAAGGATACCATCCTGTCCGGATAGAAGATTCCATCTTCTACATCTGAACTCATATATAGAGGGAGAAACTCGTTTTTGAGCAGATATCCATATTCATTTTCAGGAATAAATGAGGATTCAGTAGTTCTATCTTTATCCAATTCAGGTCTTGGATCTATGAAAGATTCATCTTTATAGAAACCTGTTGGAGCCCTGTATGTCCCTGAAAGTGTATCTCTGTAACCTAAGTCTTCACTAAATTCCACGAGATAACGAAATCCGTTCTTACGTATGATCCAAGAATCGCTCGGTATATCTTTCACCAGATCGAAACTATTACGTGGAAGTTCGCTATCACTACTGTTCCCGACCCTAAAAACTTCTAAGTATGGATCTCTATCTTCCTCAATGAGGTACATCTGTTCAGAAGTAGAAAAAAAGGCACAGGAGAATACAGTTCTTTTTCAGATTCTGTTGTCTGTCCTAAATCCCTAGTGGCTTCCATATAAGACAATTCGATCTCAGGTTTTACCCTGACGATCATATGGTCTAACCTTATTCCATCATCAGGGATCTTTATCTCATTTACATCGAATTCGAAGCTTATCTCGCTTTCATTTATCTCT
>CAYXPD010000018.1:0-9159 GCA_964466995.1 uncultured Thermoplasmata archaeon
CAAAATCACTACAGCGTCCAAATCACCATCGATCCATTCGAAGATACTATCGATTCTCGATTTCATGGTCACCCATATAAGAATTATTATTTAGTTTTGACTACTCTCGTACCAGCTATGTGATCCCCTATCCTCTTTTTTTCCGGACTTCGGAATATCAAGATGAAACTCAACAGATAAAAACCTAAAACGATGTCTGCATAACGACCAGAGTTCCTAGCAGCACTCTGAACAAAAGTTATTGGTTCCAAATCATCATCAAGAACTCTAAGACCGACTGCAGCCTTACCTAAACTTCTACCAAAATACCATTCAGTCGAAGTGAAATATATGAATTGTATCGATGTAGCTAGAGAGAGAATAGCCAGCAATACAGCCTCATTGATACTTATCGGAGAGCCAGGGATCAAGAAGGTCGAAAAGGCATACAAGAAAAATATCAAAAAGGGAATCCCAAGTATGAGTAGGTCTAGTATATAAGCTAAAAACCTTCTCAGGAAACTAGTATAAACTTTACTCACTCTGTTTTTTATACTTATGTTCAAAAGTCTTCCTGTCAATAAGTCCTTTTTAGCTTCTACGATATCTTCTTTTGGTTCACTTCGACTTAGAGTCATGTAATCGTCTACTACTCTCGGGTTGAAACCCAAACACTGAAGAACTGCCGATGGTTTTTTGGAAGGTTTCAAAAACATCGGGTTGGCATTCCTCGACAGTAACTTGTAAGCCTTGTCGAGTTCTTCTTTAACGCCTTGAACTATCTTTTCCTTGCTACTTTCATAATCTCTTTCTTCTAAGCACTTCTTCGCTCTCATCAAAGGATCATCGGGTAAAGAATAATCATGTCGGAAGTAGTAAACAAAGATGAGCGGAACAGCGGCGAACAAACCAGAAAGATAAACTAGGTCCATCGCTCCCGCACCGCCAAGCGAACCTAAAACGCCCATCTCTACCAGTTCAGGTATCCTAACCAGGTCTGCACCGATCAAAGTGCCTAAAACACCGACGGTATATGCGTAGGGAATCTGAAAAGTTTCATCTTTCTTAAATAGGAAAGCGTATAAGAGAGAAAGAATAATACCAAAAAGAGCAGGTAAAAAATAATGGGGGAATTCAGCGAGTATCCCTCTTCCAGGGTCGATCCAAGAAACAGAAAAAGCCATCACCGAAACTACAGCGGTCCCCCCACCTACAGCGAAAAGATTCAATCTTTTCTTATATATCAGAAATCCAGAGACGATCACCGGGATCAAAGCTCCGCCAAGATTTATATTGAGCAATGAATCCCCGAACACGATAAAAGGTATATCTGCAAAGACACCGAAGAAGGACCCTATTATTATCATACCAACAATAGGTTTATTGAAACCAGAATCTTCCAAAAACTCCCTTTTATTCATATACACTATCAAAAGGGACAAAGAAAGTACAGGCAATAAAATCATATTAGCAGCGAAACCAAATAAAATTTGTAAGTCCATAAGAACCAGTCTCTATCTTATAGTATCTAAAGAGAACGAACCCATCGATATGCCACTCTTGCTGTGCGAATACTCGATCCAATCCCTGGTCTGTACATCTCCTAGACCTTCAACTTTTAGATAATTCTTGAGTTGATCGACTTTGAACTTTATGTAACCATCCATGATATGGCCAAGCATTGATATATCCTGATCTGTATGCATGCCTTTTTCAAGGGTATAAAGTGAAACCGCTTTATCTCTTTTTCTCTTACCCGTGAATGGTTGAAGAAGTCTAAAAGTTGTCTCCGTATCTAGATATGCTATTATTGTGGAAACGGATTCGAAGGCCATCCTATAATACCGATGTTCTGATTTAATTTCCTCCGCAAAATTGTTCACGGCTTCGATAATAGCCTTAACATCGGATTGTTCATCTATATATTTAACATAATCTTTTTCCTTTTCAGACTGACTGACTTCATTCATGCTGGCTGAATAGGCATCTACATAATAGACCAGACCTCTCATCTCATATTCTTCGTATGTGGGAAGGACGAACTTCATCTCCTCTCTCAAGTCTTCGATAGTTTTATCAGTTATCACCCATATAGCCGGGACTCCTTTCTCTAACCCTTCACCTATAAAACTGTTCACCATCACTTCTTTCCCTACATGGGGAGGACCATAAATCGAAACATTAGAGCCCAAAGGAATACCGCCGAGAAGGAGATCATCAAGTCTGCCAGTTCCCGTTTTCGATTTTTCCTGCTCTATCTCCTGAAGGATCTCCTCCTCTCGCTCTTCAAGTTCCTCGTCTATCAGATCTTCTTCTTTAGCTCTTATCTCTTTTTGTTTCTGTTCGATGTATTTCTCCTTGGCTTTCAATTCCTGTTCTTTTTTCTCGATCTCGTTTTTCAGTTCCTCTAGTTGTCTCTTTCGTTCCTGCTCTGTGGTATTTTCCATCTCTTGTTTCTTAGCTTCTAATTTTTTTCTCTCCTTCCTCAGTACTTGCTCCCTATGCATGAGATCATCTTCACGTTCATTGAGTTCTTTCTCTTTGTGTTTCACTGTCTCTTTTAAGTCTTTTATCTTCTCCTCTTTATGTGCGAGTTCCTCTTTCAGCTCTCGGATCTGCTCATCTCTGTTGTCCATCTCATCGACGACTTCAGACCGCTCTTGACTCGGTTGCGACTGTAGCTTTTCTATCTTTTCTTTCAATCTTTCGTTTTTTTCTTTTAAGCTTTCTATTTCTTCGCTTTGAATTTCGCCAACACTTTCCTCTGAAGGAGGAGTTAGGCTTTCATTCTGGTGAGATTTAAGATACTTGAATATAGCAACCGTACCTTTCTTTATCTCCTCGATCTCTTCTTCTAACGATTCTTTTTCTTCCATCAACTGTTCTAGTCTTTTTTCTTTATTTTCAAGCTCTCTAGTAAGCTGTGTGTTTTCCTCAAGTATTTCTTCAGGATCGAATTCATCTCTTTCGATCTCTCCGATGTGCTGATCGAATTTGTCTTTGATCCGTTCTATCTCCTGCTTTTTTTCTTTTAGCTCTTCTTCTCTTTTTTCTAATGTTTTTTCTCTTTCTCTCAGTTCTTCCTCTATTTCCTCTTTCTCTTCTTCAAAAGTTTCTTCTTCGAGCCATTCGGTGAATGAATCTTCTTCTCCTGAAAGCCAAGCTTTTAGAGAATCAGTATTTTTATCTTGGGAAACTGGATTTTCTTCAGCTGGAGTTTCGTCTTCCTTACAAACGACTTTCTTCATATTTTCCTCGTTCTCACCGACCAACCAATCCTCAAATTCATCTTCTCCTGAATCCGATGACATATCAGCTATTCTACCGTTTTCTTCCATCTCCACTCTTATCTTTTTGATTTTTTCTTCCTCGAGACCGAGTTCCTCTGATATCTCCTCGATCTCAGCTTGGTATATACTTTCTAGACTGTTATATCCCTGATTTATCATATCATGAGCTAAGTCATCGTCTATTTCTGAACTCTTTGTAAGATCTCTAATTAGAGACTCTTGTGAACTAGACAGAGACCCATCTAATGATCCTTTAGAGGTAGATACTTTTTTTGCAGAGTCGCTTTGAGAGTCCCCAGCCATAGTTTCCCATCTAAATATTTATTCAGATACAACCTAATTATCAATCTTTGATATTTATAACCCTTTTCATCTCCTACTTTTTTGTGCGGGATTAGATATCATATTAGCTTGGTTATTTAAAATCTTTGATGGTTTTTCATATATTAGAGTTCTAACTAGGAATCAACAACAAGGTTTATATTTTTGTAATATAGTTGCAAAACCATGAGTCAAGAATACACTTCAATCGTAAACTGGAGCGAAAAAGAAAACGAGCACGGCAATATAACCATGGACTGCGGATACGCCTGTAATTTTCACAAACCGGTTGAGTTCGGTGGAGAAGAAGGCATGATGAATCCCGAAGACGCATTCGTTGGTTCTCTAGCCATGTGTTATTCTATAACTTTAAGATCCACTCTTGAAAAGATGAGATTGGAGCTGAAAGATTTCGAATTGATTACTAAAGGATTGTTGAAAGATACAGATGAGGGAAGTAAGATAACAAAGATCACATTAAAACCTAAAGTGAAGCTGAAGAACGAAGAAGATAGGAACAAAGTTGAGAGAGCTCTGAAACTAGCAAAGAAGAACTGCCTTATCTCAAAAAGTATGAGTTCCGAGATCGAACTAAAGCCTGAGGTCGATGTATGATCTCTAATTGGAAAACAAGGCGAATCTAACAATTCTTTTATACTAATTCGATATACACAACTACAAGTATGGACTCGATAATACTAGCTGGAGGATACGCTACAAGATTATGGCCGATCACCAAAGAAAAGCCGAAACCTCTACTCCCTTTGGGAGGTAAACCGATCCTGAGTTATATACTAGATGAACTAGAAAAGATACCAAAGATGGAAAAGATATACATCACCACTAATGAAAAATTTGAAAATCAATTTCAAGATTACTTGAAAGACCGATCTGAAGATCTTTATGAGTTGATAATAGAAGAACAGGAAGCAGAAGAAGAGAAACTCGGAGCTATAGGCGGAATGATGAACGCATTAGAAAGAACCGAAAATACCGATCATCTTGTGATTGGCGGAGATAATTACTATTCCTTCAAGATTAAAGATTTTCTAAAATTCGCTACAGAGAAGAACGGGATCGTTAACGCCTGTTTCGAAGTCGAAAGTTTGGAAGAGGCAAAAAATTATGGAATATTAGACTTCGATGAAAAGAAAAAGATACAAGATTTTCAAGAGAAACCAGAAGAACCCAAATCGAAGATGGCTTCTACCGCATTCTATTACTTTCCCAAAAACATAAATGAGATATTCACAGAATATATCGATTACTGGAAAGGAAGGATCTCCAAAGATAAGTACCTAGACGAACCAGGAAGATTTCTCTCATGGACCTCAGAGAGATATGACTGTTACGCTTATCCTTTCACTGGTATCTGGGCAGATGTAGGAACGCGCCAGGGATATCTTAGAGCTGAGAATGAAATAAGAAGGGGAAAAATTGTAGATGGTGATATAGAGGATTCAGAGATAGGTGAAGATGTCACCATCCTTGAGGATACAAAGATAAAGGACTCGAAGATCGAGAACTCTATTATTTTCCAAAGATGCCGAATCGAAGACTCTGTCTTAAAAAACACGATCGTCGGTGAAGACACTAATATCAAAGATCTCGACCTAAGAGAAGGGTTAGTCAAGAAATTAGAAGAGACATAGCTAGATATATTTCAAAGAATACTTTTCATACCCTCACCCACTCGACCAACTCTTCTACTGTTTTCTTGGTTGGAGGTTTCGGTTCATTACCGGGAACGCCTACGGTCATGCATACTAAAGGTTCATAACCCTCAGGAAAGTCAAGCTTCCGTTTTAACTCGTTTTCATCAAAAGAACCTATCCAACATGTTCCATATCCAAGCTCGACCGCCTCCAATGACAGATGATCCATAGCTATGGCTAGATCGATGTCTGACCACTTGGAATCTTTAGTCAAACCCACGATGAAAGCTCCTGCTTCACTCACAAACTCTTGTCCCTGACAGATGGTGACAAGTTCTCCTAATATTTCTGGATCCTGAACTATCACCAGTTTCCAAGGTTGAAGATTTTTAGCCGATGGAGCCCATCTAGCGGCTTCCACCATCTTCTCTATGTCCTCTTTCTCTATAGGTTCTCCTTCATATCTCCTTATACTTCTACGTTCCTTAACGGCATCGAATACATCCATGGTGTCAGAAAAGAGAATAGAAGATATATTTTAAAATTTACTATCAAAAAAGAAAAATTTTTAGGGTTTTGATTTCAATCGTCTTCACTCAGCGGCCAGAACTTATACCCGTAATATATCAGGCCTTTCTCACTTTCCTCTCCCAGTTTTCTCATCGATGCCTCTACTTTCATACCTCGTTCGACTTGCTCGTAATCGACATCCACTAGATGACCGGTCAATCTAACACCTTCCTCCATCTCAATTATGGCCATGATGTAGGGAGAAAGATCTTTAAATTCGGGATGAGGTTCATTTACCTCCGTATAAGTTACAACTTTTCCAGTACCTTCTAACTCGTAGTCCTCCATCTTCTGATAGCTCTCTCGACGACACTCGGGGCAGATATCTCTTGGAGGGAAAAAGACCTCACCGCAGTTCTTACACTCAACGCCTATCCCTTTATACCGCTGCTTTATCTCTCTCCAAAACCTTGGAATAGCCATCTAAGACCACCTCCTGAATACGTGTACAACTGCACTCGCTCCAGTCCCTCCGATATTATGAGTTAGACCGTATTCAGGATCTTCTACTTGTCTCTCACCAGCGTCTCCTCTCAACTGTTCGACGGCTTCAACAGCTTGGCTTATACCTACTGCACCTACTGGCCTACCTTTCGCTTTGAGTCCTCCAGATGTATTGACCGAAATCTCAGAATTGAGTCTTGTTTTTCCTTCCTCGGTCGCGTGACCACCTTCGCCCTTTTCGAAGAAACCAAGATCCTCGATAGCCATGATCTCAGTTATAGTGAAATTATCGTGTACCTCTGCAAAGTCGATATCCTTTGCGGTTATACCAGCTCTTTCATAAGCCTTTTCGGCAGCTCTCTTCGTAGCTCCCATAGTTCCGATTTCTTCTCGCTCGTGGACCGCCATGGTATCACCGCCTTCACCCATGCTCACTATCTCGATAGGTTCTCCTTCGAACTCATCTGCTCTTTCCGCTGGGCAAAGTACGAGGGCAGCTCCACCGTCAGATAACGGGGCACAGTCGAACATACCTAGAGGGTCAGATACCACTGGGGCTCCCATCACGAAGTCTTTGCTGGTTTCTCTCGGGAATTGAGCATTAGGGTTTTTCGATGCATTAGCATGGTTCTTTACGGCGACTTCAGCCAATTGTTCTCTCGTGGTCCCATATTCATCCATATGATACCTAGCCATCATCGCATAAAGCGAGTCAAATGTCGCACCGAAAACGGTTTCCCATTCCTGGTCTGCCGTAGATGAAAGTATCCTTTTTGCCTCCTCTTCTGCCACATCGGTCATCTTTTCCGCGCCACCTACAACGACGATATCATCCATACCAGAGGCAACGGTCTTGTATGCCTCAGAAAGAGCCATCCCACCGGAAGCACCACCGGATTCTATCCTTGTAGAAGGTATGTTACTCAATCCAGCATAATCTGCGATAAGAGGAGCCACATGTTCCTGATCGATCAATTTTCCTGCCGACATATTTCCGATATACATTCTCTCTACTTCTTCACCGCTAACACCCGCATCTCGTAGTGCCTCAAGACCGGCTTCTATCCCTATCTCTCTTAGTGATTTATCCCACAACTCTCCGAAGTTAGTTTCGCCTATACCTATTATGACTACATCTCTCAAATTATCTACCTCCTTCTATTTTTTCTCTAAATTTAGCGTAAACCGAGTATGATATGTATTCCTCGTCCGAAATCACTTCATCCACCGTAGGCACGTTTCTCTCCCTCGCTCTTTTGATGTTTTCAGTTACCTCGATATCAAAGCTGTCAGAACCAGCACCTGAACCATACGATGTCACCAATATTTTGTCTCCAGGTTCGGTTTGATCGAGAGTCGCTGCGAGACCAAGCGGGACTGCACCAGAATAAGTGTTCCCAATATTCGTGACTAGAAGTCCGGGTTCCAACTGTTCTTCAGAGAAACCCAATTTTTTAGCCGCCTTCACAGGAAATTTTCCATTCGGCTGGTGGAAAACAGCGTAATCATAATCTTCTGGTTCATTTCCTGTACTCTTTAACATATTCTCGGTGCAGTTCATGATGTGTCTGAAGTAAGCCGGTTTCCCCGTGAATCTTCCACCATGCTGAGGGTACTTCTCTCCTTCACGTCTCCAAAAATCAGGCGTATCGGTGGTATAAGAGATCGTTTCTTTTATCTCTGCTAGAAGATTTTTAGAACCGATAACATAAGCGGCTCCACCCGCGGCAGCTGTATACTCGAGTGCGTCACCTGGAGCGCCCTGAGAAGTATCTGCTCCTATCGCCATCCCGTTCTCTATCATGCCAGAACTGACTAGACCCATGCAGGTCTGAAATGCGGCGGTACCTGCCTTGCACGCGAACTCGTAATCTGCTGCTGTCATGTGTGGAGAAGCAGCGAGAGAAGCAGCGACTATCGTAGCTGTTGGTTTGACCGCATAAGGATGTGACTCGGAACCTACATAGATCGCCTCTAGGTCTTCGCCTTCTATATCTGCACGTTTCATGGCCCACTTTGCGGCTTGAGTGGAGATGGTTACTACGTCCTCGTCAGGGGAAGGAACTGATTTGCTCTTGACTCTAAGTCCCTTACCCATAGTCTCTCCGTCTTCACCCCAAACGTCTCCTATCTCTTCAGGGGTGATCCTGTACCTGGGTACATAACCTGCATAACCCTTTATTCCAACTTTGTTATTCGCCTTCATGTGATATCACATCCATTTTTTCATCTTTTTTATCAATTTATCAGTATCCAGATCAGTCCTTATCAAGGGGATACCTTCTACCTCGGCCAATTTCCTCGAAAGATCATCTACCTTTCTAGGTCTTATATAGCAGATCGCAGCGGGACTCAACGGAGTAGAGCGGATCGCTACAAGTGGAGAACGGCCATGTTCTACTCCCTCAAAGAAAAGTATCCTTTCAGTACTCCAACCATATATACTCAGATAATCGAAAGATTTCATAGATAATATAGCCTTCATACTGTCTATAACTGTATAACCGTAGATGTCTTTCTTCCGATCAACCCTCGATATCATCTCACCCTCGATATCTTTTTGTAGATCTTTCAAGGAAACCGGTTCTGAAAATTCGTTCTTACTCAAAATACCTTCCTGTCCTGGTCTAGTAAAACGATCGATAACATCTCCCCCTCTAGATTCATCTATCTTTATCAAAGACTTAACGATCCTCTTGACCAATGGAGTTCCAGGTTTCCTTCTCCCCTTCTCATAATCACTGATAACTGAAGACGAGACATCCATCTCTTCAGCTAACCTAGTCTGAGAAACGTCGAACATCTCTCTCCATTTCTTTATTATCTCGCCAGGCTCATCAGAGATGGTTATTTCTCCAGCTATCCTTTCCTTTAATCCCGTCATTCTGTTGGGGGTATGA
>CAYXPD010000019.1:0-9079 GCA_964466995.1 uncultured Thermoplasmata archaeon
GTAGATGATATATCCTTATCCACGTTGGAAAGAGGAGAAAATTTTGTATCGTCCTCGTCATCTAACTCGGTATGGTCAATTTCTATACTTTGAAAAACGACCATGAACGAAGTAGTCAATATCAGCGATAACACGAAAATAGTTATTGCTAGCCTAAATTTCCCTTTTAAACCTTCTAACTCCTTCATCATTTGACCTCGTTTTCAAACTGCCAGAATCTAGGGCTGTCAAAGGTTTCTAGTATTTGAAAATTAGGGACGGGGTTAATAAATAAAATTTTAAAAATTTGGAGAAAAGATATAATGCAAAAAAGGTTTTTATGATGTTCTCCTAATCAAGATTTATGGGAAAGAGATTGGAAGGAAAGAAAGCTTTAGTGACCGGCGCGTCTAGAGGTATTGGTAGAGCCATCGCCGAGAAGTTCTCCGAAGAGAAGGCAGTCGTTGGCATCAATTATCACTCCAGCGATGATAAAGCAACAGAGGTCTTGAAAAGCGTACAAAGGAATTCTGACGGCATGTTATTGAAAGGTGATGTGAGCCAAGAGGAAGATTGCAGACGGATGATCTCCGATTTTGTAGAGGAATTTGGCGGATTGGATATACTCGTTAATAATGCCGGTGTCTACAGGCGAAAAAGCCTTGAAGAAGCTAATATCGAAGATTTCGATGATACGATGAATGTTAATGTAAGAGGTCCTTTCATGATGTGTAAATTTTCCTTACCACATCTGAAGCGATCGGACACCGGAAGGATAATAAATATGTCCTCACAACTAGCCTTCAGCGGCTCTGATCATGGGACATCTTATGTTGTCAGTAAATCTGCTCTAGTCGGATTGACTCGAGCGCTAGCCTTAGAATTGGGGCCTGAAGGTATCACCGTAAATGGAATAGCTCCCGGAACTATCGACACAGACATCATATCGGGATATTCAGAAGAGCAAAGAAAAAAGAGGGCGGAAAGCATACCTCTCAAAAGGATCGGCGAACCAGAAGATATAGCCGATGTAGCTGCATTCCTAGCAACCGAAGAAGGAAATTATATCCATGGAGAGATAGTTGGAGTGAATGGAGGCTCGACTATACATTGAAACGGTGTGATAAGATTGTTAAAATATATTAAAGAGTAGCTATTGATGATTATCTGATAGTGGTGATAAATTGGTAAAAAAAGCTATAGTACTGGCGGCAGGTGAAGGTACGAGGCTCAGACCTATAACTAAAGCGATCCCTAAGGAGATCATCAGGGTAGGAAAGAATCCTGCCATCGAGCACGTATTGAGAGTGTTAAAAGCCGGAGGTATAGAAGACGTGCTCTTGATAGTCGGCAGGAAAAAGCATGCGCTTATTGATTATCTGGGCTCTGGAGAGAGACTCGGCCTCAAGATATATTACAGATTACAGGAAGAACCTAAAGGTACCGCACATGCGGTGGCCCTTGGTGAAGATTTTATCGATGAAGATGAAGATTTTGCGATAATGTATGGAGACAATTATTTCACCCCATATGAGACCATGGAAGATATCGTCAATTTTCATGAAGAAAAGGATGGAGGAGGTACTTTGGTTCTACATCCGGTCGATGACCCGACTAGATTCGGAGTGGTCGACATAGATGAAAACAGCGAGATCCATGGTATGATCGAAAAACCGAGCTTGGAAGAAGCTGAGCCCTATAAGGTCGATGATCACTGGTTGAATATAGCTGGATTGATGATAGTCAACTCTGATATTTTCTCTTATATCAAGGAGACTGAACCTGGTAAGAAAGGTGAGATATGGCTAACAGACTCGATAGAGATGATGAGAAAAGACGGGAGTAGATTTTATGGATACAAATTCGATGGAAAGAGATTTGATATAGGGACTTTCGAATCATTGAGGGAAGCGGACGAACTTGAACTAGAAAGAAGAAAGGAAAATAACTCTGAATAAATAGGGTTCTTTCAAAGATAAGCCGATCACAGGAATTTATTATCGTTTTCTAGAATACTGGTACCCAATACACGAGCACGATAAAAACTAGAGCAGAAGCACACAATACGGTGGCTAAAACCCCGGCTTTCGTCATCTCATACGTTTTGAAGAATCCTGTTTTGTAGGCTATCGCATTTGGCGGAGTGTTCGCCGGCAACAAGAACGCCATGCATGCGGCCATACCAGCCACCGGCGCTAGGAACAGAGGATCGATATCAAGAGTCAAAGCTAAAGATATCGTCACAGGAACGAATATACTAGATGTGGCACTTAAACTAGAGAATAATGTGATACTGAAGGCTGTTATGAACGCGATGGTCGCAACAATTACCAAAAGATTTACATCAGCTAGGAAGGCTTCCATGTTATTGACTATCAAATCTATAACTCCAGTTTTTTGCAGTCCCTCACCCAAAGCAAGACCTCCCCCAACAAGGACAAAAACACCCCATCCAATCTCTTCCTGGGCCTCATCCCATTTCAAAACCCCGACTCCTGGAAAGATGAACATCATCGATATCAGTAGCGAAGCGATGAAAAGCCAGTCTCCTGGGAGAGGTAGGAATTCAAGTAAAGGTTCTAAAAAGGTAAATGTGAAGACATTCTCTATCAACCATATTATACCCATATCCATCGCATCTAGCAACCATAAAAAGACAGCGATACCGAAAAGTATCAAAACATGCTTCTGTTTTTTAGTGAGTTTTCCCATCTCGGCTAGCTCTTCTTTTATGTCTTCTGTACCACCTTCTATTCTTTTTACTTCAGGTTTGTAGACTGTGACCATCAGTTTCCACACAAGGGGGATAGCTATCAACAAAACTGGTAAAGCTCTGATCATCCATCCTCCAAAAGATATGTGTATCCCACGTTCTGCTAAGAACCCTATTGTTATGGGAACAGGAGGAGTTCCTACAGGTGTACCCATACCTCCTAGGTTAGCTGTAAAAGCTATGCCGATGACCATCGCTTTGCCGAGATTGCTTCCTTTGGGCTCATCGATCACTTTTTTTATCATTCCTATACCTATCGGAAGCATTATGGCGGTTGCTGCGGTATTGGAGATCCACATCGAAAGAAAAGCAGTAGAAACGAATACTCCAAATATCAAATTTTCAGTATTGTCACCAACTAAAGAGATAAATTGTAATCCGATCCTTCTATCTAGATCGTACTTTTTGAGGGCTCCAGCTATGATGAATCCAGCTAGGAGTAGCGTATTAACGGGCGTAGCTATGAATGCTAGTCCTTCATCCGCCGGATGTATTCCAAATATTATCTGAAGTATGATGACGAGAAGAGCTGTCACTGATATAGGCAAGGCCTCGGTTATCCAAAAGAGTGCAGCTGTGACAGCTATAGCTATCATTATCTGTTGATCTATACTTAGAGGTAAAGGAAACAATACAAAAGATGAGGCGCCTATGAAGGTGAGTATTATTATCATCAACTTTCGGTTTATCTTGAACATTTTTTCTCCTGGATCCTCTGTTTTTTAGCAAATGGGTAATTTTGTTCTTTCGAGCTTAAGATAGAGATGTTTAAAAAATTTTCTTTATCCATTCTAGATCAAGATACTCAGTATCCTTGCGAATATAACCATACCAAGCAATGCAGAGGGATAAGTTGAACCATATCCAGATCCAACATCTTCTGTTCCGGTAGCTTTTATAGCAGCCCCGAGCCCCGGTGTCGAAGTCATGCCTCCAGTGATCGCACCCGAAGTAACGATCCAATCAAGGTCCCATATCTTTCTTAAAAGGAAAAGTCCCGCAGCTATCGTACCTATCCCTACTAACAGTGTTATCAGTATAAGAACTACCCCTACTTCCATGACAGCTCCTGCAAACCCTGAACCCGCATCGATACCTACGTACGCTAAAAAGAAAGCAAGTGCCAAGGATCGGATGCCAGATAATACCTCGTGTGACATGTTCGTTTTGATCGGCCCGATCTTGCCAAAATATCCGACAGCTAAGGCCGCTGGTAGTATACCCCCGGTTATTCCAAGTTGAGTTGTGCCCAATGGCCCTAGTGGAATTGGAATCTCACCCAATATCCCACCTAGAACAACTGCTAGAGTAAAACCAGCAACACTAAAGGTGACAGATTCCTTCGTCGTTTTCTCTACTCCTTTCGATGAATTGGTTTCTATGGTTTTTTTGAACTTCTTTTTTTCCTCTTCAAGATCGATATCCCTGAACCTTGGCCATAATTCCTGAAGGAGTATGACCATAACAACACCAAGAGGATATGCCACAGAGTATCCGATAGTGATCTGATCTCCAACAGTGTCGCCAACACCTTCTAATTGGGCACCGAGACCAGGTGAGCTGGTCAACGCCCCTGTAAATACACCTTCTATATATTTTGGGTCTACGATACCTATTGTGCCTAAAGTTTGAGCTCCAATATAGGTCAGTATCGCTGCGACCGTAGCCATGAAAAAACCTGCTGCTATAAATTTGAACCCATGAGCCTTGATAACTCCACCAATATCTCTCGCTGCCATCAAACCGACCGCGGCAACGAACAAACCCAAAGATAAAATGAAATATTCGCGAGGGACGGTAGCTCCAAAATGACCAAAAACAAGTCCTGCAAAAAGAGCACCCGAGATACCAAATCTAAAACCTTTTATCTCTAATCTCCCGATCAATATACCTGTGAGAACGGCTAAAGATATCACAAAAAGGCTATTGTCAATAAGTGCTCCTATAAATTCCAAGTTCCCACCTCATTTGATGATTTAATCACACATGTTTTATTCATATCTATCCGCGCGATTTCGACACTGTGTAGACATACTCATTTAAATATCTTTTCTTTGCTTACAGAATTTACAAGGATTTTTATCAAATATCCTGCAAATCCATGATTATGCTTCAACTGTACTGGTCACTAATCATCCAAAATTATTAGTACCGATGAAAAGATTAAATTTGCGATAGAGGAGAAAGTATGTTGGAAGGACTGTTAGGAAAGAAGTTGAATGGTTTGAAGAACGAGGACATCCTAGTGGTTATGGATGACGGACTGGGATTCCTAGGCGAACTGAAAGATTTCGATAAAAAAACCCTAGTCTTGGAAAAAGTCTTGCAGTCTAGCTTTGAGGAGATCGATTGGAAAGAGATATCGGTGGGTTCAAAAAATTTAAGAGAAAAAAACAAAGACGATAAAAAAGCGGGATTCGTTAACTGGACGCAGGTAAACCTAGAAGAGGTCTATGTCAGGACAGACCATGTTTCTAGGATATGGCCTTGGATCAAAAAGGAAAAAATAACAGATGAGACGGAGAAAGGTTCAGAAGGAGAAAAAAGACCTATTTATTTTGAAGAAGACTATCTCTAAAAGATTTTACTCAAATTATGGAAATCTAGTCTCCTAGAAATATCCTAAGTTGGACTTGAGGTGATTCACATATCCTCCCAAAGTATTTATAAAGGGATTTTAGATAGAAAAAGTGGAGGCCAGCGATGAGGCTAGAAGATATAAATGTGCTCCTAGTAGATGATGAATTAGACATCTTAGAGCAGAGTAAAATAATACTTAAAGAGAAAGATGATCGATTCGTAATCCACACCTCAAATAATGTCGATGACGCCCTAGAATTGATAGAAAACAAAAACATCGATGTCGTGGTCTCAGACTATCGGATGCCAGAAAAAGACGGTATAGAGTTTCTAAGGATATTAAGAGAAAAAAAAGATAACGAAATACCCTTCATATTATTCACTGGTAAGGGCTGGGAGGAAGTGGCGATGAAGGCCTTGAATCTTGGAGCTAACAAATATATATGGAAGAAGGAAGAACTAAATCTTTATGATAGAACAGAAGGTGAACCGATCCAACAATATGATATATTAGCAAACGAGATAGTGGATGAAGTCGAAAAATATGAAAACAAGAAGACGATGGAGATCATGAGAAAGACTATCGAAAAGGCAAAGGATGGTATTTTTTGGGTAACACCTGAGGGAAAAATATTGTATGGAAACCAGAGAGTCAGAAACAAGTTAGGTTATGATCAGAAAGAGATCCAAAGTCTCTCTATCTCCGATATAGACCCTGAATTCCAAGAAGAGAAAAGAGAAAATTATTGGAAAAAACTAAAAGAAAAAGAATCTAGGACTTTTGAAACCGAACATCAAGCGAAAGATGGTACAATTTTCAATGTAGAGATAAACAGTAATTACGTACGACATGAGGATGAAGAACTCGAATTCGCATTTGTAAGGTTTATAGAGGATTGAAAGGTAAATAAGATACTGTTCTTTCGCTAAAATACTATATAATGGTTTGAGCCATACCAAGATTAGATGGATGAAGAAAGATTCAAAAAAACTGATCACATCTCAACTTAAAAGTTTGAATACCGGGATGGTGTCACAGAAGAAAAGCCTTGATACTCTTTTAGAAGAAGATGACCCCTCTGTGAAAAAAAGAGATGGAGGTATACACTATTTCGAGGAAGACCACCTTCAAAGAGTTGATGATGTCGTACCTATACACAAAAAAGATGAGTTGAATCTACCTATTATAGTTTATAATGATCCTTCACTAGACCGGTGTTATGTCAAGGGGAAAATTGAAGGAAAAGTGGTAAAGGAGATGATCGGATTAAAAAATAAAAATATCCAAGGAGAGAAAATATGGTTCTCTAAACCCCTCATAGCCGATCTTATAAGAGAATACGACGACTTGTTTCAATTCGTGTGGACCCCAAAATTGAACAGAGATATCTCTTCTAAAAGGACCTAAAAGATCCGATAAAGACTAAAATCCTATTTTTAGATAAAAAAGAAAGAAACAAAAAAGAAAATAATGTTGAAAAATAGCTTTAGAAATACTGTTAATTTTTGAGAGTCAACTCTTCCCCACAACACATAAATTCACAAGTAGCACAGGTACCTTCTTCTTCAGTCTCACAGCATTCCCCACACTCATTAACAACTTTCATCTCGAATCCGCAATCTTCGCACATGTATATTTGGCCTTTTTCCATATCGTGGCATTCTATCATTATAACACCATCTATAGAAATGAGGAAACTATAAATAAAGTTTTGGTAAATTCTGCTCAGAAAGCTCATTTAGAAGACTCTAGAGGATAGCCTTTCTCTTTCCAATCCTCGATCCCCCCTTCGTAATCGATGACGTTGTCGAATCCTAGTTTTTCTAGTTTTTCGGCAGCTTTAGGACTAGCCTCGCAGTCAAAGTTCTTGCAGTAAAGTACGATATCTTTATCGTCATCGAGTTCATGTTGTCTTCTGCCTATCTCCTCTAGGGGTATATTGACAGATTTAGGTATATGTTCCTTTCTGAACTGCTTTTCTGAAAGAACATGAACAAGCTCAAAATCCTCTCCTGAATCTAGCTTTCTTTTCAATTCTTCGGCTGAAATCGTCTCCACGGATATCACAATTTATAATCTTAGATATCTATATTAATTCTTTCCCTTCTTAGGGCATCCTTACAAAAGAAAATAGGGTTTATATCTAAATTTAGTGGAAAACTTTAATTATAACGGGATTAGATGAGGTTGATTGCAATTAGTTGCTGGTGTAATTGATGAGTGATTCTCAGAATAAGAACCATAAAGAAGAAAATACCTCAGAAGAGGGTGTCCAGGAAACGGATGTAGCCCCGATAGGTGAGTGGATAGAAAGTGTAGATATCAATACTACAGAGGACATAGAAGTACCTGAACTTTTAGCTGACCAAGTCATTGGGCAAGATGAAGCAGTAAGTGTTGCAAAGAAGGCAGCAAAACAACACAGACACGTTATGCTCATAGGCCCTCCGGGCACTGGAAAATCGATGATAGCCAAAGCTATGACCGACTTCCTACCAAATCAGGAGATGGAAGATATCCTTTGTTTCCCTAATGAAAAAGATGAAAACAATCCTAAGATAAGGACCGTTCCTTCCGGGAAGGGTGAAGATATAGTAGAAGCCCATAAGAGAGAGGCAAAGAAAAGAGAAAAACAAAAAAATAGAGGTATGTTGATGATACTCGCCCTGATCGTTGGGGCAGCTATCGTAATCTCAGTATGGACTGGGAATTTTATCATAATGTTTTTTGGTATCCTTGCAGCAGCGATGCTGATGATCGCGATGAGAGCAAATCCTAGAGGTTTCGGACAGGATTCGGAAGGTCAAACACCAAAATTATTGAAAAGCCAAAGTTCCGGAGACAGACCGCCATTCATTGATGCAACAGGTGCACAGTCTGGAGCTCTGCTCGGTGACGTTAAACACGACCCATTCCAAAGTGGAGGTCTTGAAACACCTGCTCACCAAAGAGTTGAAGTCGGTGCGATACATGAAGCTCACAACGGCGTATTGTTCATTGATGAGATGAACATGCTCGACATGGATTCACAGCACAGTTTATTGACAGCGATGCAGGAGAGGGAATTCTCCATCACAGGACAGAGTGAAAGGAGCAGCGGTGCTATGGTGAAAACAGAGCCTGTTCCCACGAATTTCATCCTTGTCGCTGCAGGTAATCTAGATTCAGTATATGGACAAAGAGACGAAAGAGGTGTACAGCGCGGAGGGATGCACCCTGCTTTGAGATCCAGAATTAGAGGGTACGGATATGAAGTATATGTCAATGACACCATGGATGATACAGATGAAAATCGTAGAAAACTCATTCGTTTCATAGCTCAGGAGATAGAAAAAGACGAAAAGAAGATTCCACACTTCACCAAAGATGCGATTAAAGAGATGCTGAGAGAAGCTCAAAGAAGAGCTAATAAGCGAGGAGAATTAACATTAAGACTTCGAGAGCTTGGAGGATTAGTGAGAGTGGCAGGAGACCTTGCAGTAGAGCGGGGTCACGAGATGACTAAAGCTGATGATGTAGTCGACGCAAAATCAACCGCAAGATCACTCGAACAGCAGGTCACTGATAAGTTCATCAAAAAAAGAAAAGAATACAGTATGTATAGGACAGAAGGCGATATGGTGGGTGTTGTGAACGGACTCGCCGCGATGGGAGACGAACAAGAAGGCATGTCAGAGTATTCTGGTATAGTTCTACCTATTGCAGCGGAAGTCACTCCTGCTCATTCGAGTGAAGAAGGGAGAGTA
>CAYXPD010000020.1:0-8858 GCA_964466995.1 uncultured Thermoplasmata archaeon
CAACCAACTCAAATATAATCTCACAATGCATCCTTCAGAAGAGTTGAGAGGTTCAAAGGGATCCGATCTTTCAGGCAAGAAGATAATTTTAGGTGTAACTGGTAGCATCGCAGCCGTAGAATGTGTCAAGCTTATCAGGGAGCTGATCAGAGAGGGTGCCGAAGTACACTGCGTTGTTTCGGACTGGGGTTCAAAGATAATCCATCCTAATTCTTTAGAGTTCGCCTCGGGAAATAAGGTCATAACTGAACTGACTGGACAGGTCGAGCACGTGAGTCACTGCGGTAACGTTCCAGATAAGGCAGATCTTTTCTTGATCGCACCAGCTACAGCTAACACGATCTCTAAAATAGCCAAAGGGATCGATGATACTCCCGTCACGACTTTTGCAACCACTTGCGTCGGCTCCGATATACCTATAATGGTAGTCCCGGCGATGCACCAGACTATGTATGATCATCCTATAGTTATGGATAATTTGGACGAGTTAAAGGAAAAGTTAGATGTTACTGTAGTAGGTCCCAAGATTGAGGAAGGTGCTGCTAAAGTAGCTGAAAAAGATCAGATAGTCGATTCCGTCATCAGAGAATTGAATGATGATCTTGAAGGTGAGAAAATTACTGTGATTACTGGTCGAACTATCGAGCCTATAGACAGTATGAGAGTTGTCACCAATAGAGCGTCTGGTAAGAGCGGGTTGGAATTGGCTAAAAAAGCATACCGCAGAGGGGCGGAAGTAGAACTTTGGTACGGAGACGTGAAAGGAAACATTCCCGACTGGATACCCAATTTTAGATTTGAGACCCTGAACGATTTGATGGAGATGTCCTCGGACCTAGAAGGAACGGTTATCGTCCCTGCTGCTCTCTCAGACTTTGCTCTAGAGAAAATAAAAGATGAGAAGATATCCTCTTCCGACTCCTTCCAACTTCAAATGGAACCGACTCCTAAATTCATAGATAGTATAAAAGATGACGTCGAATTGTTGGTGGCTTACAAAGCTGAAGATACAAGGGAGAAAGCTGTAGAGGAAGCGGAGCGGATGATCGATGAGGGAAGAGCCGATATTGTGGTCGCTAATTCCTTAAAAGATGTTGACACCGATAAAAATCGAGTGTATATCACCCGTAAAAATGAGTGGATCGAAGGAAGCAAACGGAAGATAGCGGGTAAGATAATGGATATTCTGAAAGAGGAACTCAGATGACATCGAAAGCGTTCTCCCCTGCTCATATTACAGGTTTTTTCAGTCTACCGCTCGACCAAGAAAAGATGGGTGATAAGGAGGGTTCAAAAGGCGCCGGTTTTTCGATAGAACTTGGAGCTACAGCAGAAGTAGATCTGAAAGGAGAGGGATGGGAGATAACGGTGAACGGCGAACCTACATCTTTTATGGTGGTGGAAAAGACCGTTTACAACTTCGCTGAGGGCGGGAAGATCGAAATTAAAACTGATCTTCCCTTCAGCCAGGGTTTCGGGATGAGTGGAGCTTGTGCCCTTGCGTCTGGTACAGCTGTCTTGGAAGAGCTTGGAGAGGATTTAGAGAAAGCGCTTTCAGCTGCTCATGGAGCCGAGATGTTCTGTAGGACAGGCATGGGCGACGTGTTAGGTCAATATCACGGCGGTTTTGAGATACGTACGAAAGGCGGTTTACCTCCTCACGGAGAGATAAAAGTTAGCGAATTGGATGAAGATGTCGTCTTGGCTATAGCAGGCGATCCTCTATCCACTCCAGACATCCTTAGAGATCCTTTCATGGCAGGATGGATCAACGCTGTCGGTGAGGACATCATGGACGAATTTTTGCCTGAAGATGGCTTCGAAAGCTTCTTGGAATTATCTCTGAGATTTGCTGAGGAAACTAAATTTCCTAAGGAGGGTGTGAAATCGGCAATAGAACTAGGAAGTGAAGCTGGAAAAGGCAGTATGGCGATGATAGGGAATTCTGTTTTTTTCGTCGGAGATACTGACGAATTGAAAGATATCTTTGAGGAGGAACTGGGAGAAGATAATGTTTATCTTACTAGTATAGATAATGAAGGCGTAAGAATAATAGGTTGAATCATTCCGCCAAAGTAAAAAGTTGATCGTCTCCACCTGTATCGAACAGCCCTAATCTAGCTCCGGCATCGATCCACCCGTGGCTATAATTTATGCAGGCAAAGGCGGTATCTAACTCACCTTCTTCATAAAAATGGCGGGCATCTTCGTAATAGGATTCTGCCATCTCTAAAAAATCTTCAGCTATATTGAAGAGATGAGATCTTTCTGGAGGCGCGATCTCAAGCTTATCCAATGCCTCTTCCGTTTTCGAGATATAATCTTCAACTCTTTCTTCAGAGACCATGATAGACCTCTCATATCACGGTGACAGATTCTCCTCCGTCCTTTGTCTCTCTAGGCCTTACCTGAACAAGCAGTGGTTCTGAAAGACCAGCACCAGAAACTAGAGCCTCTCCAACAGGGAGACGCTGGATCTCATCTTTCATCCCTTTCTTCATACCTTCTACTGATTTTTCTATAGCCTTGAGGTCATTAGGATTGGTGACTTTCAATATGATCTGGGTGTTGCATTGACTTAGAACGTTCTTGTCTACCTTGGCTGGCCTCTGAGTTATTATACCGAGTCCTAGACCGAATTTTCTGCCTTCGGAGGCCAAAGTCTTGAATGTATCTGAACACTCGACTTTCCCTCTCTGGGGACAGAAGTTGTGTGCTTCCTCTGCAAACAAGATTAGCGGGGGCACTTTCTCTTTTTTTCTCAGTTCAAAAATAGATGAAGCAAGTTTATCCACGATGAACCCCTGCATATCAGGGGGGGTCCCTCTCAAATTGATAATCGATGCTCTTCCTTCATTCACTATGTCGTCCAATCGAGTGCCTTTTCCAGCGAAGATTTTGTTCTCTTTCAATTTCTCGAGTCCCTTGATCAATGAGGTGGAATTGTCTTCCTCATTACCTTTCAAGAGTCTGATCACTTCACTAATGGTGAAGTCTCCTTGTGTAGTTGCTAATTTCGACTTCGCGTTCTCAAGGCTGTTAACATAGGTCTGTCTTTTGCTCATACCGCACATCTCTAGGACCTCTTTTGGATCCATGCTTCGGAAAGTGAATTTAAGTGGTTGTGCATTCTTGTTTATTTCTGGATTCGGAGAGAACTCAGTGATCTTATCGCCGTAACCTCTCGGTTCTACATCGAATCTTTCTGAATCTACTGCCTCACCGGCTTTAGCTAGAGACGAATACTCTCCATGAGGATCGAGTATCACCATGGTAACGTCGTTTTTCAACATCTCTTCTATCATGACGCCGGCGGTATAGCTTTTCCCGCTGCCGGTCTTTGCGAGGATCGAAAGGTGTTTCTGAGCGATCGCGTTGATATTCATATTGACTTCTATGTCGTGTCCTCTCACTTTTCCTATAAATGCTCCTTCTTCTAGTTCTTTGAGTCCTAAAACTTCTCTGATCAGGTCTTCTTCAGCTAAATAAACTGGTTCTCCAGCTCGGAAAGGACTACCGGGCGGCCTCAAAAGCCCATCATCATCTCTATATCCGATTATATTGACTTTAGCGACAACGGTATCGTCGATATCTATTTCCTTCCCCTCGTTCATTTCTTTTGCCTTATCTACCGAAAGATCGCTCTGTCTCTCTATTTTTCCGATCTGTCCTAAAACCCAACCTACATTGGGATGTGAAATCTGGATATATTCCCCCTTATCTACAGCTGAAGAAACGTTGAACTTCAAAGATGTAGTCCCAACATCTCCAAAAGTCACTCCTACGCGCCCATAAGCTTGGTCCTCTTCGGTTAGAGTGCTTCCTTTCATCTCTGCTTCCGTCAGACTTATCCCATCCATGTAGGTATTAGAGACCTACCTTTTTAAAAGCTTTTGCTTTTTTTGAACAAATACTTTGGAAAAGCGGGCCTTTAACCCGATATTATCTCTTCCTTCGCTTTTTCCCCGATATTATCTCTCATTTCCGTCAGACAAGACACCATCAATGCCCAAGGTTGAGGTGGTCTTTTCTGCAGAGCCCTAGCCAGAGGACTGTATTTAGAGAGCGGAGCCAAATCCCCATCGTCGAGGATCTTTATACCTGTCCTAGAGAGCCGTGGTTCTGATAATTTGACCTCTTCATACGGCACATCTACCAATACGCCGTTCTCATCAATATTACCCTTAGAGGCTATCCTTCTCTCGAGATCTCTTATATTTTCCAACTTCCCGATCTTCTCAAGTTCAATCCCACTAGCGTCGGAGATATCATCTCTATCCAGTGTTAGACACTTTTTGTAAAGGCGCCTGTATTTCAATCGTTCTACGATCTCCTTCTGAAATCCTCCACGCTCTCTCAGATAAGCTAGGAACTCATCGTCTGACATCTCGAAGAAATCGTCGGGCATCTTCTCCATCTTGTCCACTGCTTTGGCCAACATAAGTTCAGCTATCCGTGCAGTTTTATGAAAGTAAACTGAAGAGTACATAAGTCCTCTAGCTACCAACATCCCCTCTACCGCGGCTACACCTCCTTTAGAAACAACCAGATCTCCATTGAATATCTCTACAGTCTGTATGAGTCTTTCCATATCTATTATGCCGTGAGCGGCTCCAGTGTAATGTGAGTCTCTCAAAAGATAGTCGAGTTGGTCTACGTCTAAAGACCCGTGGATCATCTGGTACATGTATCTTTCTTCTCCAAAATAACCCTGTTCTTCATGAACATTGAAATCGGTGATCTTCACGTGGTCAGGCTTTTCTTTGATCAGCTCCGCCACTTTTTCTGGGTCTATACCGTGATCTTCCAATATCTCAGGTATAGTAGGGTAATCTCTGTCTTCTATCTTACGCTCTCCTTTGATCAATTCTTGAGTCACGTCCATATGATCCTTATCGTTCTGATTTTCTATGATGAATTCCAACGTATGGCTGAATGGTGCGTGTCCGACATCATGTAAGAGTGCAGCTGCTTTGACCGTATTCTTTTCATCCTCTTCTAATTCAAGTTGCTGAGACATCTTTTCTGCGACGTGGTAGGCGCCGATAGAATGTTCCAACCTCGTGTGGTTAGCTCCGGGGAATACTAAATTTGTGAGACCGAGTTGTTTTATCCCTCTCAACCTCTGCAGCTCGGGACAATCGATCAGTTCGAGGAAAGGTCCACTGAACTTCACGCTCCCGTGCACAGTATCTTGTATCGTCTTGTAAGTCATCAAGATTCAAAAATCGAGGAAGCTTAAGTAAATTCCCCCGAAACCGATATATTGCGGAAAAAGCGTGTTGATATCGTGTACAGAAAAGCCGCTGAACTGTTAACTGAAAGGCATGAAGAAAAAGAAATTCAAGAGGTACATGTCATCTCCTCAAAGTGGAGGGATTTCGAACACGAATTGAAAGTTTACGATGGTAGTTCTATAGAAGTTGTGGATACCGATGAGATTGATTTCGATGTATCACAGGAGAAGATCTGTGTTGGAAGCTTTGAAGGAGGGTATACGGCCTGTTCCGAGCAGAGGAACGTGGATAAGTTCCGGCAGTGTAGTGAATGCGCACCTGAAGAGATACCTAGATTGGAATGTATTTTTGAGCCGCAAGATTGTGAGAAATGTGAAGGCGGTTTTTGTGAAGAGACTCATGTTGTTTACTTAGCCTTTCATGGAACTTCACCGAAGATAGGGATTACTCGCAAAGAGAGGTTGAGGGAGAGGTTGATAGAGCAGGGAGCGGATGCATATGCGTTACTATTGACTTTGGATGATAGGAAAAAGGCTAGGGAAGAAGAGAAGAGATTGAGTGAAAAGCTCGATATTTCTCAGAGGATCAGTTCGAAAAAGAAGCTGAAAGGGATGGCGAGAAGAGTCGATAGAAAAATCATTGAGAGGAATTATAGAGGAGTGAAGAACCGCATCCCTGTGGGTGAACTGTTATTTTTAGATGATTATCCTATCGATCTACCGCTGAGAGCTAAGCCTAGATTGAGACCGGCCCCCGGACGGCATGAAGGGGAGACGGTCGGGTTGAAAGGTCAATTCTTGATATATGAAAACAGCGGCTTGCAGGCGTTAAACCTTTCTGATTTAGTCGGGAGGAAGATGTTGCTCAAAAAGTGATAATCAATTAAGCTCTTCTCTTATACTTCTACCCGCCAATATACCAGTCGCTGCTGCATTCACGATATCGTGAGACAATCCAGCCCCGTCTCCCGCCGCGTACAAGTTCGGTATCGAAGTCTGGAGACCATCATCCACTTTTAGATGGTTCGCGTAAAATTTTATCTCCGGCGCATACAGCAACGTAGTGCCCGAATCCACTCCAGGTATTATCTCGTTCAACATCTCTAGTCCCTCTTTTATGTCGATCACCGCTCTTTCGGGTAAAGCCATGGAGATATCTCCAGGCGTGTAATCGCTCAAAGTCGGTTGGACAGGATTCCTATCTATCCTGCTGTGCGTCGATCTTCTTCCATCTCTCAGATCACCCATCCTCTGCACAATAGGTTTTCCCCCTCCTATCGTTGTAGCTAATTGAGCTATGGCCTTTCCGTATTTTGTCGTGTTTTCAAGCGGTTCTGTCAGATGAGTTCTGACCAGAAAAGCGAAGTTGGTCTTATCCGTATCTTTATCCTTCATAGAATGACCGTTTACCCCTATAAATCCGTCATATTTTTCTTTGACAACGAATCCTTTGTGATTTGTACAGAAGGTCCTAACGAAATCGTCGTAACTCTTTGTATAAAGATGGAACTTAGGATCACGATTAACCTCTATAACTGGATCCATGATTATGCTAGGCACTTCTACTCTTACACCGATATCGATAGGAGCGAAATCAGACTCTAGCGGAAGTCTCTCAGTAAGGTCTTGAACCCAATCTATCCCAACTCTACCGGGAGCTAATATAACACGTTCCGCTCGTATCTCCTCCTCTTCACTAGTTATCACTCCTCTGCATTTATCATCCTCGATAAGGATATCTTTCACTTCAGTTTTAGTCCTAAAAGAGATACCTCTTTCCTCTAACTCATCTTTGAAAGAACTGATAACCGCTGGAGCTTTATCCGAGCCTATGTGTGCCTGCCTGATGGGAAAAAATCGTGCTCCAACAGAGGCGGCTCTTCTCCTGAGTTTTTCTTCCTGCTCATCATCATCTTTTTTTGGTTGTGGCATACCGTGCTTTGAAAGTATATTTTCGATATATTCTATAAGATTCCATGCCTCTCTGTCGTTCTTGGTATAATCACGTAGGTTTCCACCTATATCCGGGCGAAGATTCACCGTACCGTCAGAATATGTCCCTGCGCCTCCGATGCCGGACATTATATCATCTTCTGTTCTCTCGTCTATGTCTTTACCTTTATCAACCACTAAAACGTCTAGATCCTTCTCACTCAACTCGTAACTTGCAAAAAGTCCAGCGGGGCCTGCACCTACGATCAGTACATCATGGTCCATTCTATCGAATACGCTCCAAGTTCACAATCAATTGTATGATTATTTAAATTTAACCGGGATTAAATTGAGGGATTCAATAGCTGCAGATGCTATTTAGTCTGTTTTCACTTAATCCTTTTGTATATCAAGGCACCTAAAGACGCTACAAAGAGAGCTGTGAATATGATCTGTATCCCGATATTCTCGAAGTCCGTACCTATCAGGAAACCGTGTACTAACGCGAACAAAAGCACGATATACATCAGTGCATGTATACTTTTCCAGTATTTTGGTATCTTACTTCTTATGAAAGCTGCGATAGTAGCTATGTAGATCAATATCAGTGCTTGACGTCCTCCAAGCAACCAGAACGCATACCAGGAAGAAATATCCGGTATGAATACGGTGATATCACTGACTTCGATAGCAAAGATTATGGGATGGAGTGTTGCTGTAGCTAAACCGATCGCGGCAAAGATATGATGTACTTTCTGGAATGACATCCCAAACTCTTGATAGATCTCTCTCATGAACGGAGTCAACAGTGCTGCGATAGCTAACATGTAAAAACCGGTCAGCGCGAAGAACCTAACGAAAAAGTTGTAGTCTAAACTTATCGAAACCATCAAGAAAAGGACCAAGATCACAATGTACAGAGCGATGATAGCACCTAAAACATAGTAACCTTTCCGGCTTATGTCGCTCATAGTCATAAATCGGAACACACTAATAAATAATTTTTGCCTTAATATAAAGAATCAAACTCACTCTTTATTTTTTCTCATCTCATCCTGCGCGTGGTTAAGGTGTGGCGTCAATTTTATATCAGATGGGCAAACGTAAGAGCAAAGAGCACAATTGATACAATCTAGTACATCTAGGTTCATTAACCTATCGACATCTTCTTTTTTAGCGGCTTTCATTATCATCTGGGGATATATATCGACCGGACAGACAGTGTTGCAGTAACCACATCTGATGCAAGGTTTTTCTTCCTCGTAAGCGTCCCTTTCCTGCCTAGTAAAACCGGTCAAACCCGACGTAGCTTTTAACAAAGGATGACTAGGGTCAGGAACGGTAGGGCCCATCATTATCGATCCCAATGCAACTCGAGCAAAGTCATGATCGGATACGTCCATGAAGTCAAATATATGTTCGATAGGTGTTCCCATCCTCACCCAAAGATTCTTCCCCCCTGTCTTCTTCGAGTAAAAAGTGATACCTCTAGATACTAGGGATTTCCCCTCTCTTATCGCTTTCGCTACGGCGTGGGCTGTAGCGACATTATGAACCACGGTACCGACGGAAGGAGGAAAGTCACCCGAAGGGACTTCTTTACCTAAAACTTCTTTGACCAGGAGTACTTCACTGCCGACCGAATAGTTGGGTCTTACCCTTTCGATCTTCACATCGTTTTCTCTCAGTA
>CAYXPD010000021.1:0-8816 GCA_964466995.1 uncultured Thermoplasmata archaeon
TCTATAAGCCGGGGCGATCTCATAAACCCTTTCAAATCCAGAAGCCATGAGCATTTGCTTGTACAACTGGGGGCTCTGAGCCAGATAAGCCTCTTCATCGTAGTAATCTAATTCAAAAAGAGTTGCTCCACCTTCAGCTCCAGCAGCTACAATCTTTGGAGTATTGACCTCTATGAAATTTTCTTTACTGAAAAAATCCCGTAAGCCATCTAAAAGAATATTTCTAATTTCAAAAATGAGCCTTTTCTCTTCTTTCCTGAGGTCAAGAAAACGATTATCGAATCGAGTTCCCATCTCTGAATCGACTTTATCTACAACTCCTAAAGGCAGGGGTTTCTCTGCTTCGGATTCTACCTTTATGGAAATAGGGATGATTTCAAAACCTAGTTCTGTTTGATCCGTTGTTTTCTTCTCTCCCTCGATCATCACAACACTCTCTCTAGGTATCTCGATAGCCTCTGCAAAATTTTCTTCACCCATCTCATCTTCTGAAAGAACAACTTGAAAGACGCCTGTTTTATCTCTTATTTTAAGGAAAGCGATACCTCCAAGCTTTTTAGTTTCTTGAAGCCAACCACCTAATTTGCACTTGCGGCCATCTTCTAGTTCAATAGCTTCTTTAGCATGGATCCTATTCATAGTAAAGGTGAATAAGGGAGGGATATAAAAGAGTTCAGGAAATCTAAACTAATATCTACCCAAAACTCAAATAACGCAAGCAGATATTCATTGTCGATACTATGGGTAAAAATCGTTATGATGTCAAAAGAGGGCACTTTGAGAATATAGAGGGCGACAAATTAAAAAAATTGATGGAAGAAAAATTCGGCGAAGTAAAAGAGGAAGAAGATAAATTGATCGTTGAGGACGAAGGTGCGATATCTCGTTTAGAAGTTTGGACCGAGGGAAGAACTGGTTTATGGGTCGATCTAGAGATGAGTGAAGATGTTGACGATGAAGTCGCCGCAGAGACTGTCTCAGTTTGGAACGATTTTCTGAGAGAATCAACTGGATTTACAGCTAAAAAGAGAAAAGAAAGAGCGAAAAAAAAGGCTAAGGAAAAATAAATAGATTACTTTATTTATAACGTTCTCAGGCCTCTCTTTTTTCTATATAAAATTAGCTTTTCATCTACACTTATTTATTAACATTTTCAAAAAATATATATAGACTCTGACATTACCTCGAATAAGTGATCGTTATGGCAGAAGAAAATAAACTTGCGAATCCCGCACCATTAGGACTGATGGGTTTCGGTATGACTACTGTACTGTTGAACATATACAACGCTAATCCAAACTGGCACCCCAGTAGCATGATATTGGCGATGGGCATATTTTACGGCGGTTTCGCTCAGTTGATCGCAGGCTGGTGGGAAATGAAACAAGGTAATACATTTCCAGCAGTGGCCTTCAGCTCTTACGGTCTTTTTTGGTTGAGCTTTGTCGGTTTGTTGATAATCCCAGAAATCGTAGGAGGTATTGAGGGACCAATACCTACTACTCAGGCCGCTTATCTCGCTATGTGGGGTCTATTCACAGGTTGGATGTTCCTATCGACTCTAAAGATGAATAGAGCACTTCAGGTAGTATTTTCTACATTGACGATATTGTTCTTCCTACTGGCTTTCGCCTACGCAGTAGGTCCGGATAGTTCTCTAGGACAAACAATATACATGATAGCAGGAATCGAAGGGATCATCTGTGGATTCAGTGCCGTATATACCGCTCTAGCTGAGGTTACCAATGAGTACTACGGAAAAACGATATTCCCTATCGGGCCTGTTGAAAGCTAAGACTTAGGACCTGAATAAAAATCTTTTTTAAAATTCCATTTCTTTTTTTCCTATTTTCCACCGGAAAACAAATAAGCAAATACTTAACCGGCTATACGGCGAACTCTCGACGCGGTTTATCGAGGAGTTGAGAAATATTATTTTCATAAATAATTAGTAATACTTCTTATTTTTATTTATAAAGGTACTTAAAGCGTCATACAAAATCTTTATAAACTTACCTTTAAGAAGTCCCAAATATCGTCTGACGAAAGCTTTTTAATGTTATAGATAATCCTCAATTCCCTAACAGCGGACCCCGAATGGTCGATTAAAAGACGATAAGAAGTTCATATACCTGATTTAAATTGCGGTGGGTTTTTCCACTTGAAATGAAGGGGTGTAAGTGGGTCGCTATAAGGAGGAAAAAAGGATGATAGGCCAGGAAAACGTATTCAAATCCTATATGGATTCAAATTCCCTATTCAAAGGTGACAGAGATATATTACGTCCATCTTATGTTCCTGAGGATTTACCTCATAGAAAGGAACAGATAAATGACCTTGCTTCGATCATGGTAACAGCTCTTCGAGGGAATCGACCTTCAAATGTACTCATATTCGGCAAGACCGGAACCGGGAAGACCGCGGTAGTTAGATATCTTGAACGAGAGATCAACCGATTAAAAAGAGAAAACCAGAAAAGCGAGCTAAACCCAGAATTCAGTGACTTCGATATAGATAGAGTTGAATATGCATATATAAACTGCGAGGTCGTCGATACCCATTATGGAGTGATGAAAAACATAGGAAACAAATTCGTGGAGGATTGGGACGAACAGATACCTTTCACAGGATGGCCTATGGAAAAAGTTTACGAGTCTCTTAAAGATAGAATAGAGGAAGAAGAAAGAGTAGTTGTAATCATCCTCGACGAACTTGACAAATTGGTCACCAAGAGCGGGGACAGCGTGCTTTATCATCTCTCGAAAATTAACTCTGAATTGGAGAAAAGCAAAGTCAGCCTGATAGGTATCTCCAACAATCTAAAGTTTACAGAGTTTTTAGATCCAAGAGTAAAAAGTAGATTGGGGGAGGAAAAGATGATATTTCCTCCATACAATGCTGATCAACTGAAAGATATCCTAGCCGATAGGGTGAAAAAAGCTTTTGAGCCGGATATTTTAGGTAACGAGGTGGTATCACTCTGTGCCGCTTTGGCCGCTCAGGAACACGGGGATGCAAGAAGAGCTCTTGATCTACTTCGAGTTTCGACCGAAATTGCAGAAAGAGACAATGACGAAAAAGTAAACACGAACCATGTATATAAAGCAAAAAATAAAATAGAACAAGATTGCGTGAGAGAAGCAGTCAATACATTACCTACTCATTCAAAATTGGTGCTCTATTCTATCCTCCTTATGCATGATAATGGTAGAGATAAACTAACCACAGGCGAAGTTTACTCGGGTTACAAACAGTTGAGCAAAAAGTCAGGTATGGATCCTCTTACCCAGAGAAGGATAACCGATCTCATTTCTGAGTTGGACATGCTGGGATTGATTAACGCCAGAGTCAAATCTTTTGGGAGAAGAGGCAGGACTAAAGAGATCCAATCCTCTGTACCTAAATCTGATATAATAGACCTGATCGAAAAGGATAAGAGTATCGAGGCAGTCAAAGAGTTCAATTCTCACAGTCCTAAACAGACCAAATTGATGTAATATCAAGATTTGGGATCATCATTTTTACTTTCTTTTTCCTCTATGGATTTCAGGTGTTCCCCCTCTCTGTCTGATTGCTCGATTTTTGAGTTAGTACTTCCCTCATTTTCACCACTATTTGCTGTTTCTTTAAGGGTTCCTTTATCCTGCTCATCCGCTTCTTCATTTAAAACCAAATTATCATAGATATTTGATCCGAGCTCGATTATGACTGGTAGGAGGAATATGATGCCAAGAGAGATCATAAAATTGATCCAACTGTTTCTAGGGATATACTCAGTCCTACCTATATAGCTCAATTTGATGACACCAAACCAAGGTAATTCTCCTCTAGCTCTCCCTAATATCCATTCTTCTTTAACAGGTTTTTCGATGCTCTCCCCCGTATCTTGATCGATGTTTCTATTATTATCGCCCTTAGTTATAAACCCGGAACTTTCTTTATCTTCTAGAGAGATAGTGATTGTCTTATCTTCATGTCCATAGTCATAAATCCTCAATTCACCCCTGAGCCCTTCTCCGTCTTCAACATCTTGAAGGATAGGACTGTTGATATCCCAGTCCTCCTCGTAGTCTAGATCGCCAAGTGCCGGTATATTATACACATCATCCTCATCATCATATTCCAAATAGAGTACAGCGCGGTGTATTATAGGAGTCTCTCGCGTCTCTCCGTCGGGTTCAAAGATTATAACGTCTCCGTACTGACCATATTTTCTATAACCCGTCGCTCTCCCCTCGATGTAGGTTGTGATGTCATCCTTGTCTCTTTCCTGTACGAGGACTATATCTCCAGGATCGATCACGCCTATTTGACTTTCCTCACTGTGCATCATACTTCCTGATTCGATAACCACCATCGGAGGCCATCTACCACTAAAAGCGTAGAGCGAACCTAAGATTATTGCAAGTATAACGAGTGAGACCAAGACATCTTTTCCTATATCTATGATCGTCTCTTCTATTTTGGCCATGTTATCTTTCTCTAATAGATATGTTATGATTGATAAAGGACCTGTATATCTTGCAATGCCAACAAAATACAAACAGGTATTTACTATTTCCTATCAAAATCCTATAAATGATCATACCACCATAAATGAAAAATAAGTCAGTAAAGAAGTTATCTCCCAAAAGGAGAAAAATAAAATAAACGGGCTCACACTACGATATTTATGAATCGACCAACAATAGACGAGTATTTCATCGCTATGGCCCATCTAGTTTCTGAGAGATCTACATGTCTTCGTAGAAAAGTTGGGGCAGTCATGGTGAAAAATAAGCAAGTTTTGAGCACTGGTTACAATGGAGCTCCTAAAGGGCTAGCTCACTGCGAGGAATTAGGAGGATGCATGCGTCGAGGCGATATACATCCGCCGTATATAGACATCTTCTTAGAACAGTATAAAGAAAACGAAGATATCGATAAAGAAAAGATGTTGGAGGAGATCGACTTTTTTCCTAAAAAGGGAGAAGGAGTAAAATCAGGAAGAAGACATGAACTTTGTCGTGCAGTCCACGCCGAACAAAATGCAGTTATACAAGCTGCTGTTTCTGGAGTGAGTATCAGAGGAAGCACACTATACTGTACTACTTATCCCTGTGTGGTTTGCGGAAAGATGTTGATCAATTCAGAAATAAAGGAGATCGTCTATGATGGGGAATATACTGATTCACTCTCAGAAAATATGCTAAATCAAAGCGAAATAAACATCAGAAAATTTGAGGGTAAGAAAAAAGATATACAGGAAACTATCGCAAATTATATAAAAAATAAAGAAAAATAGAAGTTATTTTAACAGAGGTTGTCTTTTTATAGGCTCAGAGCATCAACCGGGCAAACTTCTACGCAGTTCCCACAGTCGATACATGTGTCCTCGTCAACAACCGCCACTTCTTCGACGGTGAAAGCATCCACCGGACATTCTTCTTCGCATTGGGCGCAAGCTATGCAGGCACCTTCATCCACTTCAACTGCCATTTTATCACGTTTTTGGCAGCACTGAGCCTTATAAAAATTTTACTCTCCAATTTCAGAGAGAAAGGGCGTCGACTGGGCAGACCTCAACACATTTGCCTATGTCCTCACACAATTCTTCGTCTACTTTAGCCACGTCTTCAACAGTCATCGCGTCTACAGGACACTCTTCTTCACACATCCCACATGCTATACACGTATCTTCATCTATTTTTACTACCATTCTCGTCACCTAATGTGAAAACTATCTAGATTCTTAAAAACTTTTCCATATCTATTTACATGTTTTTTCTATTAAGGAAAATTATATGTATTACAGTAGAAAATCTAAGACTATGAAGATAATACTGGATGAAAATCTACCCTCCAAGGTAAAAGAAGATATAGAGGATGTGCAGGACTGTGAGAACATCTTAGATGTTAACGAAAGATACGAAGGGATACTAGATTTCGAATTGGTAGATAAGATGGAGGAAGAAGATATAATGGTGACAGGAGACGTCGAGCTGCACAAGAATCTGCTAAATATGAATAAAAAAAGTATCTATTACGACATCCAGAAAGGGAATCTAACTGAAATTCAGATAAAATTAACTCATTACCTGAAAGGTCACGATATGGAGACAGTTAATGCAGAATCTAAAGAAAACGATCACTTGCCGAAAAATGTCGATTCTCAGCTTAGGAAAAGATTCGAGGAACTCAAAAAGGAGAACTCGGAGTTAAAATCGAGAATTAATGTATTGGAAGGAAAACTCAAGTCTGTACTGAAAACCGCCAAGTCAGCTTTTAACAAAAATCTAGACTAGCATGGAAAGAGAACTAATTTTCTTCTTTAATTTCCTCTATCTTTTCCTCCAGCTCTTCTCTGATTTTATCTCCGCGATATTCCCCATCGAAATAATCTATCCGGGCAGCGATTGCGATTTTATTAGAGAAAATTCTAGCTATTTTTCCTCGTAATGATTCAGGGGCTTTATGTACGTAAGGATGTTGTAATATCAACCCATGTTTTGGAGGATCAGTTCCCTTATCTAGATGTCTAAAGAGTGATTTTTCAGCACCAAGTACCTGTATTGTACTAGCTGGTTGTTTTGCCAAGCTTTCCAACGAACCTTGTTTTGCTATCAACTCACCTCCTAATTTCGGACCAGTGAGCGTCGAAAGGTTCGGAGCGTGTTCTTCCATCCTCTCTTCAACATATCTTTCCAGATCTTCCCTAAGGTCCATATCATCTTTGATGGTTTTTGCTAAACTTCTTAAATGGCCCATCTCCTGATCTGTAATTTCTTGACCCGTGAACTCATCATCAAAACCTATTTTTTCTTTTATCTCGTTTCTATCCCCATATTCTGTAATCAATCCTACAAATCTTTCGTTATTAACTTCATCTTTCAGTTCTGGAAAATACAGGGAATACCAAGTTTTCAGCCTTTCCATCTTGATGTTGATAGTTTCATTCAGGTCTTGGATGGTCTCTACCGCTCTTGCCAAATGTTCTCCAAAATCGATAGATTCTCTTATCTTTCTCTTCCCTAATTCATGAAGAGCTTTCTGTAACAAAACGTCATCGTAAGAATATTTCGCAGAGTCAATTTCTAATTCCTCAATATCTTTGACCTTTCCAAAATCGGACAGCCTTTCTGTAGAGACTGAAAGATCACCATTATTCCTATCGATCAATCTCTTTTCTTCATTCAATATTTCTCCCTCTTCCATCCGGGACCTCCTTTTGGCTATCTCTATAGGCTCCTTTGGGAAAAGCTCCTTTTCAATAACCTCTCCATCTTCGATGATAAAGCTACCAAACCAGGCCGTGTAAAGAATCTTATCTTTATCGGTCATGGTCAAAAAGAACGATTAATCAGGTATAAATCTTATCAATCTGAGGTTTCGGGAAGTATGTAGAGACTTTGCTCTACCCTCACAACATCTACTTCACCATCTTGTTTCTTAAAACCCTCCGGCTTCAAAAGCGTTTTAGTTTCATATGTTTCGGGGTCCATTATCTGAACTTCTTTCTCCTTTTCAGAGACAACTACTGCTTTTTCTACTAATTCTTTCCCACCATAGACTCTTGCTTCATTGATTTTATCCTTCGATAGAGTGGTAACTCTATTCTCTTCTAAATCATAAACCAAAACAGGTCTGCTTCCTCTTTTAGTCTTTTTTATCCTAAAAATCTTGTCTTCGAGTTTTATGAAATCTCCTTCCTCGTAAGGAGGGATCCTAACAGAATATGTCATCCTGTAAACGTTTTGACCGTCTTCTCTACCAGCAAGTTCTGAGGACTCCTTCACATCACCTCCCAAAAGATCGGCTATATCGTAGGAGAGATTTCTAGTAACTCGTCTGTCGCTCAAGTAAAAATCTAGTCCTCCGTGTATCTCTTTTTCAAGCGTGATGAATACTTTTTTTTCCTCCCCTCTATCTACCTCTACCCTTTTGTGGACCATACTGATTACTTCGTTCTTCTGTTCTTCGGTCATCTCTTCCTCTGTTGGTCTAACCTGCAGGATTGCCTCGTAATAATCTCCCTCTCTTTTACTGCAGTTCTTGCACTGCCCCTTCTTTAAAACTATATTAGTAGAAAGTTGTTTTTCTTTCTTTACACCATTAGTCGTTAATTCGATCGTCAGATCTGCTTTTATATTTTTAGGATCACTATCATCGAATTCGACCTTGAAAGAAAATTTTTCTACCGAAGAGGATATCGAGAGCGAATCTTCTATCCTATCGAGCATAACGGTCTCAAAATCTGGCCTTTCCAACCACCTATCGCCTTTCCTAACGCTACCACATTTGGAGCATATCTCGATTTCTATAGGATCAACTATATCTACATTTACCTTTTTATCCACATAGCAGTCAATGCACATCCCATCATGTAGCTCTTGAACTTCATTTCCGCACTCAACACAAAGCATCTAGATCAACTCACAACCTGGCTATCTGTAGATGTGGGACATCTTCGATCAGCATCACATCTTCCTCTCGGCCAAACCCAGATTCAATCGCTGCATCCACCACCTCTTCTCCCACCAAGTTCGCTATAGTGCTTTTTTTGAATTCCTTTTTCAATCTTTCAATTTCGATCTTCTGTCCAGCGTAAAAACTTTCCTTTACTTCAAGGTTTATATCCCCTTCCTGTAAAGTCCTTCCTAAAACTTCTTTATCACATGCCGCGAGAAGGACTTCATCTCCCTGATCATATATCTGATAGTTCACTTCCATTTAAGTCACATCTTAACCAAATTATATTTTCCTTCTACTGGACTATATATTTCGCCACCACTTCTCATCCTATCGAGTTCTTTTCTGACTTCTTCACGGGAAAAGCC
>CAYXPD010000022.1:0-8574 GCA_964466995.1 uncultured Thermoplasmata archaeon
AAGAGGTCGAAAAGATTGCGGAAAAGGTAGGATTGAGCGCGGTTAGATACAACTTGATAAGGGTTCAACCCGGAAAACCGATCGATTTCAAGTGGGATGAGGCTTTGAATTTCCAAGGGGATAGTGCACCATTCATTCAATACAGCTACGCTAGAGCTCACGGCATCCTTGAGAAGGCGAAAGATGACGTGAGTATGGAGGGATTGGATTTAGAAGAACTCGAAGAAGGTGAAATTAGACTTCTAAAGAAAATCTCTAAACTTCCGATGACCCTTTTGAATTCTGCGGAGAGCAACGCACCTCATAAGATGACCCAATATGCGCAGGAATTAGCTGCGGAGTTCAACCAGTTTTACAGAGACTATCCTGTTTTAGAATCAGAGGAGAAAAGAAGAGAAAGATTGGCAATAGTGAAGAGTTTCAGCTATTCGATGGAATCAGTACTCGATACGCTAGGTATGAAAAAACCAAAAATAATGTAAAAAGGTAAAGAAAGGGGTTTTTAGTTTTTTATCTGAGCCTGTCTTTGAACATGTAGAGTCCGACTGCTACACCGATTATTATGATCGGTATCAGTGCGTAAACCACGTACTCTCTCCAAACAGGTGGATCAACAGTTATAGTCTGTTCGGCATCATTGTCAAATCTTAGATCAAGAGGCTCGTTTCTTGCAGTTATGTTCACATTTACCGTGTTTTCCCCGTCATTTTCTGGCTCCCAATCGAACCGTACCGTGAAGACACCTTCCTGATCTATTTCATCTAGAGCCATTTCCTCTCCATCTTGGTAGAATGTTACTTCACCTACACCAATATCTTCATCGTTCACTGTCAATATTGTTTCGAGTTCCTCAGCGTCTAACTCTCCATAATTTGTCACGTTCACGCTTATAGTTACTGTATCGCCAACTCTAATATCTTCGTGAGAGAATTCCATATCGAGAACACTGATATCTGGTACGGGTCCTCTCTCTATTATTATCGTTTTCTCTATCACCCTGTAGTTTCCTTCGCTGTAGATGCTTGGTTCGTCGGTAACATTCAGTCTTATGGTGTACTCACCTGCCTCATCGAATTGATCATATGTCCAAATTTCCTGCTCATTTGTAACATTTTCATCTTCGCCTATGAGTGTCCAGTTATAATCTAGAGCACTACCTTCGTACTCTTCAGGATGTGCTACGATTTCTGTGGCATTGAAAGTCACGTTGGTTTCTTTTTGTAATCTGACCGTGGGTTCCATTGAGACATTATCATTCCATTCTATACTGAAGTCACCTACTGGGTCAGTGATATCCCATACTTTCACATCTATGATCGAATCGTTGTTCCAGTTTCCGATCACGTCAGTCACGTTAAGGTTGACTTCGTATTCGCCGGGTTCATCGAAAGTATGTGTGACGTTTTCGCCTTCCTGGATCTCACTTCCATCGCTGAAGTTCCACTGGTACATGTCTACAACTCCTGTTGCCACGTCTTCGAAGTACCTACCACTGAACTCTACTTCCTCGGTTTCATTGACATGAGCCATATCACCTAGAGATATATTTTCGTTGTTCACTGTGATGTGCTTTCCTTGTGGACCGTCTCTATCTACCGTGATTGGGATTGTATCAGAGATTTCTTCACCGCTACTTTCTGTTACTTCCAATATGAGTTCTCCTTCCGTCGCTTCATCGAATTTGTAACTGAAATCGGTTAGATCTGCGCCTTCTTCGTGTGTATCCTCATCCCATGACCATCTATAATATATCGCTCGACTGGTTACAGGAGTGTATTCCGCTCTAAATGTTACATTAGTACCTTCTCTGATCACCCATTCACTTTCTTCATTTTCTTTCTCGAATATACTCGGTCGGACCTCTCGGTCTGGATCGACTAGTATTTCTACCTCGCCTTCTTCTGAACGTCTCACGTCAAATGTCAAATCAGAGGTTACACCGTTTTCCATCGGATTGATATCTAGCGTGGTGTAATTTTGAACTTCTACGTTATCGGGTATCTGTTCTTCTGAATCTTCACCAACGTATCTCTCGTATCCTTCACGCAATGTCATCTCGTAAGTATGATACCTTTGATTGCCGTACATCCGATCATTTTCGACGGTCAGGTCTATGATATGTCTTCCAGGACCGATATTCACTGGTTCGTATGTTCTCGTGGTATTGAAATATATCTCTCCTTCAAAGAGATTAGTTGCGTTTACCTCTCCTGTAAGCTTCTCTGTGAAATTTTCGCTGAATTCGGCCGTATAATTCTTAAGTCTGAAAACTGTCTCATTAACTGTGATGAATTCAGGAGTATGTGTTATGTTCTTAGTGTAGTTCAACCTTTCCTTGAATCTTTCTATATCGGCATCATCTAGATCTCCATCACCATAACCAAGAGCCAAGTCTATCTGCATCGCTAGATTCCCGATGGATGAATAATCTAAAGTTTCTATCCTTGTACCGGCTCTTAAACTCCTATTTGTTGTGACAGTAAGATTATCTTCTTCCGTATCTGCGTCATAGTCAAATTGGATGTCTGTATGGAATTCCTCTGGCTCAGATTCATAGACTGTATTCTTACCTAATGTTATCACTCTATTGTCTTGATCAAATGAGATCGAATCATTTACTAAAGGTCTGTAACCGGGTGCATCTACAACCAAAGTATAATCATAATCAATCGGTGCTCTGATTCTAAATGTTGGTCCCACTTTAATCCTTTGCAGTATTCCTACATCTTCGTTGTAGAGTGTTATGGCCATTTCCTCTCTGATACCACTACCTTCTTGATCTACCAATCGGCCTTCCACAATAGGTGTAGTCTCTAAGGAAATATTTTCCAAGATAGTTTCCTCAGAATCATCTAAATCCACTGGATGTGTAAAGTTTGGTGCATAACCTTCTTTTTCTACCATCAAACTTCCATCGAAATCACTGTAGACATCTATTTCGACTGTCGCATTTTCTTCACAAATCACTTCGTAATCATCGTGATAGAATCCCCGAGGTCTATTCTGAAGAGTTACAGAAACATCGTCTAACTCATCTACTGGGTCATCGTCGACAGTGACATTGAACTGCAAAGTATGATCGATCACTTCATTATCTACCTCTATATCTCTTGTAACACCTTCATCAGATATCTCGATTCGATCAGTTGTAGTCCTCATATATGCGACATCGTCTTCGATTTGAGAAGGTAATATTATCTCATACCAACCTGGTTTTACATCTGTGAATTCGTAATAATCTTCGGAGGTGTATTCATCCCAGGTTTCACCTGTTGATAGGCTTCTAAGCTTGATTTCTAGGTCAGATTCGATTGGCACATATTCTTCGGGATCTATGAATCCCTCAATTGTATAACTATAATCTTCTTCATGTTCGGTCGCTTCTACGGGCTGGGCGTTCCATTGGACTACCATCAACCCCGACATCACGAGAAATAACACAGCCAGGGCGGTAGCCATCTTGTTCAGTTTTCCAGATTTCATGTATAGTTCCTCCTTATGGTTTACATTCTTGTCAGAGACTGCGGTTTCATGAGAGTATCCCCTATAAATATTTTTTCAGAATGATTCTCTAGAGGAACCAATGATGAATATCATTCATAGTAATAAATTCTTCCGAAATTTTGGACTTTATTCCCTTTTCAAGGATAAAGAATAAAACGGTGAAGCGAGTTATTAGTATAGATAATAATGAAACATAAAAGGAAAAGTAAGAGAAAAAAAGATAAGACATGCGACGTGAAGGGCTGCGATGAAGAGAAAAAGAAATCTCTCCCTACGAAAAAGGTGAAGAAAAAGACAGATCTAAAAATAGATGACTCCGGAAAGAATTCGTACCTCTGCAAAGAACATTATAAAGAATATAAAAAAGCTACAGAGGATGAACGTAGAGCGAAAAGATTGAGTTGGGACTGATTAAAACTTTAGGATTAAATAATATCTTCCTTTATTTTTATTAAAACAAAAGCTCCTATTAAAAAAAGAGGGAAAACTACTTTAAGCAGCGATTAAATCAAAAGGGTGATAAGAAGTGGTCTTAAATGTCTAAAGGAATTATGACCCGATTATATTTGATAGCGTATATCCTCTCTTTTCTATTCCTGTCCATTTTTGATTCTAAGCAACCTAAAAGGGTAAAAGTTCCTAAAACCGAGACAAAGGAAAGGAAGGAAGGTGAAAGCGGTGAATCTCCGTCTGACTATACATCTCTTCCCCCGATCGAAAAAGAATCTCAAAGGCATGTCGAACTGATACCGGTTAGGGATCCTTTCAGTTACGCCCGCATACTATATGATGATGCAGAGAACGAGTACATTTACCAGGGAGTAGAGCCTACTCTCACGGAAAAAGAAAAAATAATGATGGAGAGAATAAAAGACACCTTAGACAAGGCCCTTTCATATGAATGGAGGACAATGGAGAAAAAGGATAAAGAATCCTTCATAAGAGAGGCAGTCAAAAGCTATATAGAGAGCAGAGATCTAAATCTTGATGAGATTACAAAACAGCGCATCTTATACTTTATAGTGAGAGATTATGTCAGATTTGGCCCTCTAGATGTTCTGATGAGTGATGAAAACGTAGAGGATATATCTTGTGACGGGGTAGACATACCCGTCTTCATTTATCATTCTAAATACGAGTCTATAAGGACCAATATCAGATTTGAGGATGAAGATAGACTCAACTCATATATTATTCAATTAGGACAGCGCTGTGGAAAGCAAGTTTCGGTTTCTACTCCCATCCTCGACGGGACCACCCCTGAAGGCCACAGAGTTCAGGCTACATATGCAGATGAAGTTTCAACCCGAGGATCTTCCATCACGGTGAGAAGGTTCAAAAAGGAGCCGTTCACACCGATAAAGATAATAAAATATAACACGGCAAGTCCAGAGATGATAGCTTATCTTTGGTTGATGGTAGAGAACGAAAAATCTTCTATAGTCGCGGGAGGAACTGCTTGTGGAAAAACGGCGACGCTCAACTCCATGACCCTTTTCATACCACCTGGTTTAAAGATCGTTTCACTTGAAGACACGAGAGAGATAAACCTTCCTCACGAAAATTGGATACCTAGCACTACTAGAGCCGGCATGACGATGAGCCAAGGGAAGGGAAAGGATCCAGGAGAAGTTGATATGTACGACCTGGTCAGGAACGCTCTTCGACAGAGACCTGACTATATAATCGTGGGAGAGGTTCGAGGCGAGGAAGCCCACGACATGTTCCAGGCGATGGCGACCGGCCACGTGACTTACAGTACCATGCACGCTGATTCTGTTCAATCCATGGTCCACAGACTCGAGAATCCTCCCATAAACTGTCCTAGGGTCCTTCTCACCGCGTTAAGTTTCGTGATAATACAAAAATTTGCGAGGATCGATGACGAAGAGGTAAGAAGGATACAGGAGATCACAGAGATAGTGGCCTTCGAGCCGGAGAATGATGAATTGATCACGAACACTGTTTTCCAGTGGGAAAGAGCCACTGACAGCTACAGTTACAAGGGGCACAGCTACAACTTTGATGAGATAATGACGGCAAAAAACCTTACCCAAGAGGAAATGGATGAAGAGTTTGAAAATAGGGTGGAAGTCGTAGAGTACATGGTCGAAGAAGACATGACTCACTACAAGGATATCTCGAAGATCGTCAGCTCCTATTATAAAGAACCAGAAGAGACTTTGGCTAAGATAAGAAAAAGGAGGGATGGATGAGATGCCAACATTGAAAGATGCTTTCAGCGGATTTGAATTCAAATCGTTTTCATCCTCTAAAAGAGCAGAGTCAGGGGAGGAAATGGAAACCTACGGCCCTCATGTGAAGAGACTGCCGAAATCTAGGGTTCCAGAGTATTTAACGCTCACTAATTATCAAAAATTTTGTTGGAAAGTAATGGGTCCATTTGTGAATCAAAAAGAAATAGAAAATGAACAGCTGGAGGAAAATCTTCTCCAGGCCCATATGAAGATGAGGGCTGAGGAATACATGGCTTATCTTTGGATGAGTACTCTTCTAGCAGCTATAGGTGGAGTATTCGGTGCTCTTGTTTTGGCATTGGTGCTTTCACCTATTTTGGGAGTTTTGGCTTACGTAATCGCTGGAGCGACTTTTATCCTAACACCGGTCGCGACATATTTCGGTTTGAGATACATGCCAGCGAGCAAAGCTAGTTCAAGAGGTAAAAAGATAGATGATAAATTAGCAGATGCTATGAGTTTCATAGCATCCATGGCCTCCGCTAATATCAATATAGATATGATCTTCAAAGAATTAGCTAAACAACCTCTATATGGTGAAGTCTGTGAAGAAGCAAAATGGATAACTAGAGATACTGAGATACTCGGCATGGATATATTGAATGCACTAGACAGAGCTTCTGATAGATGCCCCTCTGATAATTTCAGAGAGTTCCTTCAAGGTGTAGTAACTACTTCGACATCTGGAGGTCAATTGAAGCCCTATTTCAAAGGTAAGATGGAAGAATATCAGGATGAAAGACAATTACAGGTACAGCAGAATATGGAAACGCTTGGGATGCTTGCTGAATCGTTCGTCACGGTAGTTGTGGCTTTCCCCTTGTTCTTGGTGGTGATCATCGCTATAATGTCCCTGATGGGTGGAATGGGCGGAGGAAACCCGATACCTTTCCTCTATGCCGTAGTAGGTCTTATGATCCCGGGTTCTCAGGCTGGATTCATATTCATAATATGGTTGGTTAACCAGGATTGATGATATCATGGCGGAAAATGAAAGGAAAGGAGCATTTGAAAAAGTCCTGTCCCTAGGATATGCAAAAGAAGTGTTGATAGTTTCAGTTATCGGAGGTATCATACTAGCTTTCATAGCGGTCCTCGCAGCTTTAGGTGTAGATTGGGTGCCGTTAGATCCGTTGGATTGGGCGATGCTCAGCACTATGGTGTTTGTAGGTCCTTTTGGATTTTATGTAAGTCATAAACAAAAACAGATCGAACGTATAGAGAGAAGACTTCCGGATTTCCTCAGAGATGTTTCGGAGGCGGGTCGTTTCGGGATGACCCTTTCGGAGGCTATCGTCGTTTCAGCTAGAGGTCGTTACGGCGAGCTGACACCAGAAATTAAAAAGATGGCAGCCCAGATAAAATGGGGCGTTCCCGCAAACAAAGCCCTTAGGTTGTTCTCGGAAAGAGTAAATACAGACCTGGTAAACAGGGTAGTGGCGATCATAACCAAAGCAAACGAGGCCGGAGGTAATGTCGCCGATGTTTTGAACATGGTATCACAGGATGCGAAAGAAGTACACAGGTCCGAAGACGAGCAGAAAATCGCGATGACTTCATATCTTGCCGTGATCTATATCTCTTTTGCGGTCTTCATCGTTGTCATAATAATTTTGAATACCCAGTTCCTGACCCAGATGGAGCAGGCTGGAGCACAGTTAGAAGGAGTAGAAGGAGAAGGAGCAGGAGGGGGCGATGTCGCCGAAATCCAGGTCGAACATATCCCTGTTATTCGTTATATATTTGCTCTTGCTGTATTCGCTCACGCTGTAGGAGATGGTATAGTTGCGGGAGTCTTACAGACCGGAAAGATAACCAACGGTATGAAACACAGTTTCATATTACTTTTGATCGGATTCGTCAGCCTCAGATTGCTGTTCGGAGGTATGGGATTGATGCTGTGAGGTATATAAGATGGCTATGAGTATAGGAGAAAGATTGAAGGATATCGTATCCGGAGAAGAAGGCCCTACTAAGGTGAAATTACCTTCAAGTGAAGGTGCTACTTCTGAATTTTCAGAAGAGATCACGCCGATACCGAAGATAGCAGATGAAAATGTCAAAGAAATAGAAACAGAGCCGGTCGAGGAACCATACACGTACGTGAGGATCAAATATGATAATACCTCCAACGAGTATGTTTATGAAGTGATTGAACCACCTCTCACTGAAGATGAAGAAGAAGTTTTGGAGATAGTTAAAGATCGACTCATCGATAGGGTAGAGCTGATCGAACTTGAGACTGAAGAAGAAAAGGCGGAATACCTTGAACACAAGGTCAGAAAAATACTAAAAGACCTGGACCTTCAATTGAAACCCACTTCTAGAGAGCGTGTCATGTATTATGTAAAGAGGGATTTTCTTGGGTACGGTCCGATAGATGTGATGATGAAAGACCAGAATCCCGAGGACATCTCATGTGATGGCATCGGTATACCGATCTACGTCTTTCATCGTGAATACGGGTCTATGAAGTCTAATGTAAAATTCGATGATGCCGAGGAACTGGATAATTACGTCATATGGTTGGCTCAAAGAAGTGGTAAACACATCTCGGTCGCAGATCCCATGTTAGATGCTACGATGCCTGACGGTTCCCGTTTACAGGAGACGTTAGGAACTCATGTCACTCAGAAAGGTTCCTCCTTTACTATCAGGCGTTTCGAGGAAGAACCTTATACTCCTATAAATCTGATCAAATTTCAAACTTTCAATCCAGAGATGATGGCTTACGCGTGGATTGCTATCGAGAACGGTCAATCCATGCTGATATGCGGAGGTACAGCATCAGGAAAAACTACCACTTTGAACG
>CAYXPD010000023.1:0-2214 GCA_964466995.1 uncultured Thermoplasmata archaeon
TACGAGGAAAATGTAGAAGATGCAAAGAAGGAAGAAAAAGCTAGGATAGAAGAAGCACGAACGGATCTGAGTGATTTCGATTTGTTGTTCATAGGAACTCCAGTTTGGTGTGGAAAACCCGCCACTCCTGTCAATACTTACATGGACCAGTGTGGAAGATTGGACGGCATGAAAATTGTGCCTTTCTTAACTCACGGTGGAGGTGGTCCCAGCATGACATTCGATAAGATCAGGGACGAGTTGGAGCCTAAAGGGGGAGAGGTAATTGAGGAGTTATCTTTGAGTTCTGATGAAATTGCTACCAACATAGAAAAGGAAAAGCTCGAGGAAATTATATCCAGGTTGGTATGATCGATGTCAGCTTCAGATAAAGGAGAATGCGAAACAAACGTTTTGAAAAAGCACGATATACAAGAAATCATCTCGGGTAAGAAAGATTGGATAGACCAAGGTCTTCTTGAAAAACTTGCCAAGGCACCTCTCAACTGTATAAAAAAAGAATTCCCTCATTTTGTTTACTCCGTATCATCACTAGATTCACTGAAAAGACCTAAAGAACAGCACCCGATATTTTACGGATGTTTTGACTGGCACTCTGCCACACATAGCCATTGGAGTCTCGTCCGGCAGATCAGATTATTTGACGAACATCCATTGGAAAGGGAAATAATAGAGACCCTAGAGAAGAATTTTTCAGAAGACAAAGCTAAGAAAGAACTGGCTTATTTCCAGGAAAACGAAGATTTTGAAAAACCATATGGATGGGCTTGGTTCTTGTCTTTGATGGCAGAACTACACCTTTGTAAGGATGGAAGGTCCGATCGATGGGAAAAAAATCTTTCGACTTTGGAGGACAAATTATTAGAACTTACTGAAAAAAGATTTTTGGAACAAAAACGCCCGTTAAGAGTGGGCACCCATGGAAATTCAGCTTTCGCTTTACAGAGAATCCTCGATTATTCTAGAGTTAAAGGAAACAAACAGTTAGAAAAAAGGATAAAAGAAAAGACTTTAGATTTCTTCCTAAAAGATGAAGACGCGCCTGTAGAATACGAGCCGATAGGATGGGATTTTCTTTCTCCAATTTTGATTGAAGCAGACCTCATGCGTCAAATTTTGGATAGAGATGATTTTTTAGGATGGCTGAACGAATTTTTACCTAGTCTTGATGGTACCTCTTCCATAATGAACCCAATAAAAATCCAACTCGATGAATTGATGAAATTCCATCTAGTCGGTTTAAATATTTCAAGAAGTTGGTGTTTAAGTGGTATAGGTAGATACCTCCCGGAAAACCACGATTACAAACAGTTATTCATGGAAAGTGCAAAAGACCATGCAAAAGCAGGAGTGAAGCAAGCTTTCGTCAAAGATTACGGTGGTTCTCATTGGCTTTTATCTTATGCTCTTTATCTCTTTACCATTGAGGAAGATGGTTTGAACCTCTGATCATCTTACTCGATCCCTCTTTATCAAAAGATAAATAGTGAGAGAACATAATTTCAAGAGATGATTAGATGGTTGAACGGCTCCCCTTAAAAGTCAAGAGTGCAAAATCTATAGAGGATGTATTCCAAGAGGTGAAATCTTACGATCTGGTTCTCACAGTAGATGCACCACTTGCCGACGCTATAAACGCTAGACTTGAATTACCAAAACTGGGTTATTTTGCAACAACCCCAAGAAGGCTAGCTCTGAACGAGATAAGTTCCGATGAGAAAACATTCCGGGACAAGCGGGAACTCTTTTTGAAGATTATAAAAGATACCGGTTTAGATTGGAAACGAGCGATCTATCTACTCGATGACATTGTAGAGTGTTGGAAAGAAACAGGAGATCCGTCCAATATATTAAAACAAAAAACGACACACGAAAAAGATATCAAAAAGATCATCAAGACCCTCAAAGACACGATCAATCCACTCAGCGCCTTGGAGAAATACACCATCGAAGAAGACAAAGATGTCGCGGTTATAGCGGAGCATCAATTCAATACATTGGATAAGAAAATACTGCCTAAAGATTTCGATATTATAGATGTATTCACTGAAAACAAGAGAGAACTTCCAGCTTTCCATATATTTAATTCAGCTACAGAGATAGTGGAAACTGTCCTCAAAAAGATTCAAAATCTTGATCCTAGGGACTCTGCCGTTGTGATGGAAAAAGACTCACAATACCGATACTTGATAGAAGCCATATTAAATTCCAACG
>CAYXPD010000023.1:2224-8431 GCA_964466995.1 uncultured Thermoplasmata archaeon
TATTCCCTACATGGTCTCCAAAGAATTGAAAGGATATGAAGAGATCAGGAGATTACTGAATCTGATAAAGGCTTCTTTTTTCAGAGATGGATTAAAGGTCAAAGATGTAAAGCCACTATTTTCTCCAGAAAAGCGTTTAGATCCTAAAGCGGAAGATTATCTGCTCGAGTCTTACGATGATGAAGATCTAGATCATATAAAGCAGATATTGGATGAAATACCGAACATGAGTTTTAACGAACTGTTGGAAAGCGATATATTTCAGGAAGAACTCTCAGAAATGAAGAGACATCTACGTGATCTAGATATCCTTCAAAAACAGATCACGCCTGAAAGATTTAACTTTTTGTTACATTATCTTGAAAGTTTTGACGTCGAAATGGAAAGTTCTGGTCAAGGCGTGGTGATAGCCTCTCCTAACTCATCAACTTTCATAGATAGGCCCTACGTTTTCTATCTAGGCATGGATACCTCTTGGACACCAGAACCTCCTTCGCATCCTTGGATAGATAAAGAAAGTTTCGACAAAAAGAAGAAAAGAGACTTCCAGATCCTACTTCAAAACGGAGAACAGCAGTATTATATGGTCAAGGACCGCGATATGGGACAGAAGGTCGTTCCCTCATTTTATCTAAATGATTTCTGCGAAGGAAAGATAGCATCTTTTAGAGATCTGAAGCATGAATTGAATAAAAAAGATCTACCCGAACCAAGTTCTCCTTTCTCAAAGGTGACTGTGAAAACAGACCCCGCTCCGGTTAATACAATGAGCCAGTCATCTCTGAATATGCTGACGCGTTGTCCAAAAGATCAGTTCTTTTCCGAACTTGTTGAAACACCCGATAAGATCTTTTTCAAAAGAGGTACAATTTTTCATGATTTTGCAGAGTTCGCTCTTAACTATCCCGAACTCTGCGAGGAACTTGATCCTCTTGTGGAAAAAGTTATCGACGAGATGAGACCGTTCCTGGAAGAACACGAATTCTCCGAAGTGAGGACTAGATTCAAGATAGGCATGGAGAACATCAGATCCTTTTTAAGTGAGAATGAGTTCCAGCTAAAAGATCCAAAAGGATACGATAAAAAGTACACGGACAATATTTTTTCAGATATCTTTGATAAACCCATAGAATCTAAGTACACCGAAGTCTCCTTTCAAAATGAAGAGATAGGGGCAAAGGGCAAAGTGGACCTTATCCTTGATGAAGACCATATCGTTGATCATAAATCAGGAAACAAAAACTCAATACGTTCAATAATGAGAAGATCAGAGACAGAAGATATAGATGATGAACCTGACTTTCAGGCAAAGATGTACTTATCCCATCATAGAAAGCATCATGAAGGGGATCCTATCCGTTTCACCTATTATCATCTGCTAGACAACCTGAGAGATGTACTCTCGGGAGAAAGTGATTTTAGAGACAATGAAGTGACGATAGAATATTATCCGAAGAGTTTTAACAAGATGACCCAGGAAAAGAGAATCTACGAATGGTTGATGTCTTCCAACAGGAGGAAAAAAGTACTAAAAAAACTGGGTTACGAAGAATACAGGAAATTCTTCGAGAAGAGAACTATACCTAACATTGAGAAGGATGAAATCCTAGAAAGTGAGATCACGTCCGCATTCGTAAGTCACTGTAAGAAGAGGATCGGCTCTTATAAGTACGTGGAGAAAGGCTGCAAAGGGATCATGAAAAAATTGATAGTATTCAGGGATACGCACTACTTCAAGGAAGAACTGGATAGTTTCGAGGAATTTCTTGAAGATAAGATCGAAGAGTACAATCGATACAGAACTTCTAATTTCCCGATAGGAGACACGGATTTAGAGAACATCGAACACAAAGACCTAGTGATGCCAGAGGAGGAAAAACCATGAACGAGCCTACACCTAACAATAAACAAAAAGAACTGATCGAGAATACTGAAGGTATCTACCTGGCCGATGCTGGACCCGGCACGGGTAAGACTTTCACCATCTCATTGAGATACGCAGAGCTTCTAAAAGAGAAAAATATCGATGCAGACGATATTCTACTTATCACCTTCACGAACAATGCGGCGGAAAACATGAAGGAAAGGATAATCAATCTGTCCGAACACAGCAAGTCAGAACTCAGAGATGCGCCGATATCTACTTTCCACAGTTTCTGCCATAGGATATTGATGCGGTATGGAAACGAAGTACCGAGTATGATCGGGATAGATGATACTTTGACTCAATCCACCAGGATTATAGAAAACGAGATCCTAGAAAAGCGAGAATTCCAGAGTTTCATGAGTGATTTCGTTGATAGACATCCAGAATACGTGGATTTTTATAGGATACTGTATGACAAGACAGATATCTTAGATCTTCTGAAGTCGCTAGGTGCAAAAGGTATTTTTCCGAAAAAGAACGGCTGGTACAGAAACTCAGAAAAATATCTCGATGGAGATTTCAAAAAGTTCAAAGAATTGTTCGAAGAATCTAACAAACCAAGAGAAGGGACAAGAGGACCAAAACAGTCTCTTTTAAAAAAACGACTCTCTAGTTATAAAAACAAATGTTTCCTCAATTCCGCTCCATCTATTGAAGAGATAAGAGGCGAAGGCAAAAAAGTGCCTGAAAGATTCGCAAAGATCTGTTTCGAAGAGGATAGGGAGGAACTGAAAAAATTCATCCACGATGTTTATTTCGAATATATAGAATATGCCTTGAATAGGAACTACTTGAATTTTAGTTTGATGATGATGCTCGCCTTCGTTTTGCTCTGCGAAGATCACGAGGCGAGAGATGAACTCAGCTTCGATCACATCATGATCGACGAATTTCAGGATACCAACGAGATAGAGTTCAAACTCTCCCTTTTACTATCTAGATCAGGCAACATCTGCGCGGTCGGTGATTGGAAACAGAGTATATTTTCTTTCCAATACGCCTCCGTTGAGAATATAATCCGATTCGAGGAACGGTTAAAAAGATTCAAAGAAGATCTGAACAGCGATCGGCAACGCGTAAATTTTCCCGCGAAAGTTGAGGAAGAGATAAAACTGAAGAAAAACTATAGAGCAACACAGGAACTCATCGATTTCTCCGAGCAGGGTCTACTTGTCGAAGCCACAAAGGGAGAGGTCATCGATAAAGAAGATATCAAAAAAAGAATAACTAAACTTGAAGCGGCAGAGAACGAAGGAGCTACCGAGATCGGAGCTTATGTAGGGGAGAACAAGAAAGACGTTACGCTCTCTAAGATAACTGACATCGTGGACAACCCCGATTACCTGATCCAAGAAGACGGTGAAAAGCGGAAGTTGAGATATGAGGATATAGCGGTTTTGACTAGAACTAGGAAGTTCGGACTCGGTCTTTTCAAAGAAGCGAGTAAAAATAAAGTTCCCGTGGCTTACGAGGGAGGAGTCGAACTATTCAGGAGGAGATGCGCATTGTTACTCCTCGCATGGTTGAGGATAGTTCAAACTAAACATTCCAAAAGAGGTTGGTCAGTAGTTTTAGATGAAGCTGGATACAGCCTGGTTGAGATAAAGAAGATCTTCCAAAACGATTCTTATCCTGATGAGATGCAAAGATTCAGGGATGAACTGCTTGAAGAAGACGATCTTGGCTCTTTGGCAAAAAGGATCTTCAAAAAATATTCGATCAAAAACGCATTCTCCGACAAGGTGATAGAGGTTATCCAATCTACATATAAAAACACTTTTTTCAACCGTGGAGATATGATCAACTTCATACTAGATAATATCGAGAGTAACCAAACCTACGAGGTCGACAGCACTTCCGAAGATGATGTTTTCAAAATACAAACGATCCACAGTGCAAAAGGTCTCGAATATCCTGTAGTTATCCTTGCGGACACGGGACCTACGAGAGGAGGTTATGGAAGAGCTATCGAGTATACTGAACCGTTAGGTTTAAGGCAAAACAAGATTTTTTCTGAAGAAAATCAACCTTTCATTTACGATAACTGGAAGAATTACGTCATGTCTAAATGTACCGGCAGAAACTATGACGAAGAAAGAAGATTGATTTACGTTGCCATGACTAGAGCGGAAAATTACCTGTTTCTTACTGAAGAAGAGGGAGGCGAAAGTGAATTTTTCAATCAACTAGACGTAGAGGTAGAGCATCTAGAACCAAGGATCGAACCTTCTAAGCCTGAGAAAGAAAAGAAAACTGAACTGCATGTAAAAGTCGAAAAATTCCACGCACCTATCAAATATTCGGCCCACTCTCTAGTTGAAGGATCGGCTTTCGAGGACGAAAAGGCGGGTCTAAGCCCGGAGTACGGCTCCAAGGTACACAGGTTCGCTGAACAATATGCTAAGGGACACGAATTAGAGCCTTCCAACAAAGACGAGATGAATATAAAACGACTTATTGACGATTTAGAAGGAAAAAAGATCTCAGAAACACCTTGCCATTTGCCTATGGAGAATGAAAGAAAATTTTTCTTTGAGGGGGTCATCGATCTAATAAATGTGAACGAAAACCATGTAAAGGTCTTAGACTACAAGACTGATAGAGAGAAGGATGTTTTGGACGAGTATAGAAAACAGGTGAGTATATACTACCAAGTGGTAAAAGACGTCTATTCAAAAAAAGAAGTCACTCCATATATTTACTACTCTCATTTTGATGAATTGATCGAAGTAGATCCTCTTTCAAAAGAACAGATACTCAGTCTGATCGATTGAGACCCATTAAAAAGATAAGTAATAAGGAAAGGTTTTTATCCACACCATTCAACGGTTCTAGCGGTCTTCCTCTCCTTTCTCATACCCTAATTCAAAAGCCTCGAGATTCTTTTCTTCAGTACCTTCAGGTACTAACTCCTCTACCGCTTTTTTCATCGAATCTTTTGTTACGTACTCCGTCATTGCGGTAAAATAACCTAGCATCACGATGTTCGCCACTTGTTTGATGCCTATTTTCTCTTTAGCTATCTCGGTGGCGGGAAGTCCGACTGTACCTTCTCTTGAAGTTTCCACCAGATCGGTATCTATCATCAAAGTACCCTTTTCACCTAAAGCTGGCAGATATGTTTCGAGTGCCTCTTGGGACATGGATATCAGCACATCTGGCTCCCTTACTTGAGGATAGTGCACCCTATCATCGCTGACGATTATGTCGGTACTGCAGGCTCCTCCTCTAGCTTCAGGACCGTAACTTTTCGTCAATGTAGCGTCCTTACCATCTAAAACGGCGGCCTCACCGAATATGTGACCCATCAATATGACTCCTTGTCCACCGAATCCTGAAAAACGCATCTCTTTTCTCATCATTCCACCCCCAGCTTTTCTCTAGCTTCCTCGAAGACCCTTCCTCGCTCATCTTGATAGGTGGGCGCATCTCTATCTACGAACTTGCCGACAACTATCTTTGAATCGGGATCTTCAGGATCAAGAGCCACTTCAGTCGGGTCCGCATCAGGATCGATCTCACTGTTCTCCTTGAAATGTTCCATGGTCTTCTTACCTGTTTTCAATCCTACCTTTCGGCCGTATCCAGTCGGGCACGGAGACATGACTTCGATGAAGCAAAAGCCGTCTTTCTCGAGCGCTTCTTTCAGCGATTCGATCAATTGCTCAACGTGGTAAGTTGTCCACCTAGCAACGTACACTGCACCGGAACCAGCTGCGACCGCTGGTAAGTTAAACGGCTGTTCGAATCCGCCCCACGGTGTAGTCGAAGTTTCAGCATCTGTAGGTGTAGTTGGCCCAGCTTGACCACCGGTCATACCGTAATTGAAGTTGTTGACACATATAACGTTGAAATCGACGTTCCTTCTCGCAGCGTGTATAAAGTGATTACCTCCGATCGCAAAAAGATCTCCGTCACCGCTGAAGACCGTAGTTTTTAGGTCTCTATTACCTACCTTTAATCCAGTAGCAAACGGTATCGCTCGACCATGAGTTACATGAAAAGAATCAACGTCGACATAGCCTGCGGCTCTACCACTGCAGCCTATACCCGAAACGACTGCAGTATCTTCAGGAGGTATATCCGAGTCCTTCAGCGCTCTCAGATATGCGTTCAATATCACTCCCAGACCACAACCTGGACACCAAATATGCGGTATCCTGTCTTTTCTCAAATATTCATCTAATGGATGAAGTCCATGGCCTACACCTTGATCTCTTTCTTGCTCCTGATAATCCGGGGAAAACCACTCTCTACTTTTTCTTATGCTCATATATATC
>CAYXPD010000024.1:0-8320 GCA_964466995.1 uncultured Thermoplasmata archaeon
CCTCAATCCTTTGGGTTAATTCCTTTGATTTTCCGCTCAAGTCTTCTTCGTCCAAACGACCACCGTCTATTTAATAAAATACGATAGGGCTGTGTTATAAAGATTGTGGTAATTTCCCACTGGACTTCATTTCACGTTATCCAGATAAGTCTTTATTCTTTTTATAGCATGATTCTTATCTTTTTTCGGGATCTCGGCTTTTTCTACATCCTCTTCCAATACGCTCAAGGTATTATCATAAACTTCCTTATCTACAGGGTACGGTGTTCCATCTTTACCTCCATGAGCAAAGCTATATTTTACCGGATCTTCCCAACTAGCTTCGCATCCATAGATAAGATCCGATACAAGAGCCAAAGCTCTTATTTTCTTCGGACCCATCCCTTTTAAATTGATCAGTTCCTCATAGTTTTTAGGTTGTATCTCATACGCTCTTTCGAGTGTTTTCCAACCCCTTTCAGTAAGGTCCATATCTAATACCGCATGATGTGAAGGCATGTTCAGTTCTTTTGCCCCGAAATCAGTAAGAGATGTCTGTCCACTTTCGTCAAGATACTTCCTGAGATGCTTTGGATTATCGTTAACCAGATCGACACTTATCTCCCTCACTTCCTCACTTTCTTTATCTGTCATATTCAGTACGTTCTCCTCCTTCCTATCACAAGAAACACCCTCATGTGGTTCCTCTATCATCTGATCAACGTTTTTAGACAACCACTGATATCTGCGGGCATAACCCTCATCTTTTTTCATGCCCTGCTGTACAACACCCCAATCACCCTTCTCGGAGACGATAAAACAGTGATGGTAAAGCTGATAATCATCCTGCACACATGAGTTGTCCACCTTTGCAGAAAGTTTAGAGATCTTAACTAGTTCGTCTATGTAGGAAGGCTTTATGGAGAAAATTTTATCCAGCTTTTTTATCTCTTCTGGAGTTCTTCTGCTTGTTTTTCCTTTTCCACCGGCTATCGCTATACCATGGTCTTCAGCATCTAGCGCCTCTTTAAGAGCACCGCATGTAGTCGTTGTAGTCCCGCTGGAGTGCCAATCGAAGCCAATAGTGCATGAAAAAGCCTGGAACCAATGAGGATCGGTTACCCTTCTCAAAAATTCGTCACGCCCGAATTCTTCGATTACGACCTCTGTGATACCTCTGCTGAGGCGGACCATCCTCTTGAACAACCATCTCGGAGCTTTTCCACCATGCAGAGGAAGATTTGTAGTACCTTTCTTTTTCATCCAATTAATTCATTTACAATCCTAAGTATAACTTTTGTCATTAAAGTATTCGCTAAATTACTCTTTATATTTTTCTTGAAATCTTTTTATATCTCGTGTAATGGCTCGATAAAAAGACGGGAAGTAAACTATACTAGCTAATGCCGCTATTATTGCTATCGCCACATAGAATACCTCGGTGTCACCTTGATATGGTCTTATTCCCCCGATGATAAATCCTAATTCGTCCACTATCAACCCTAGACCTAGACCGTACATTATTGAGCTTATACGAGCGATGGTTTTGCTCCAATAATTGATAGATAACCATGCCGATACTGCTAACAGAATTATACCATAAGTTATGTGATGTATGTGATATCCTCCCATCACAAGATTTCTACCAACCGTGTAGGTTACTTCAGGTGTTACTGCACCAGCGGCCCCCAGATAGATCACCCATAGACGAGCAGTTATAAAACTGGCTAAAAAGGAAACAGATATCAGGAAAGGAGTAGATCTTCTCCTCTTGAAGATTTCCTTCTGGAGCTTTTTAGGTAGATATTGATATACATGTTTATATTTTTTCTTATCGGCCATATTTCTAGATTTTACATATGTGATTTTTGGATTAAAAACTTTTGTAATCGAAATCAACAGAATAAACCACTACCTCTTCTGACTTGTAAACCATATGAAATTCTTCATGATATCTCTTCATCAAAGTCCTGTTCAAGGGTTCAGGATTCTGTCCCGGTACGATGGCTGCTCCTCTTTTCATTTCTTCATCCCACATTATATAACTGACGTTATTCTCACGTAAATCTTCCAGGGCCAAAGAAAAGTTATCAGAGAAGTACATCTCATCCCCATCTGTCCAAGTTACTTCTTGATTGCTAACTGAGAATAATGCCCCGCTCAGTCGGTGGTCAGCAGCGATCTTTTCTGTAGTGGCATGATTCATCCAAAAAGCTGCTTCCATGTCTTCTGACTCGACACCTTCTATATAACCTCCAGCTCTCTCCTGAGAAGGATAGGAGAGAGGTACTAGATAGGCTACTAAAATCATCACGATTACTCCTAGAACTACAGTTTTCATTTTATTACTATTGGGATTGAACAATACAGTATGGAAGTGAAACATCCCTATGCCAAAAAGAAAGGATAAAACCAGTAGGAAAAACGCAAACTGCCTCATAGGCAACAAAGAGCTACTTTGGGTTATGATCCCTAAGATGATGGAAAATATGACGAAGAAAACCATCCCGATCAGGGTTGGTCCTTCTTTGAACGCTTTTATCAATTTTCTAGACGGTAAAACGAAAAGCGTAAGAAATATCATAGGCAGATAGAGAAGAACAGTATATCCTAGTTCGATCTGTCTAACAGGGAAAGTCCCGATCGTAATGTAGATAATAAAGGGGATGACCAGCAGAAGAGTGATAAGAGAAAAAATTCCAAAATACTTGATATCCTGATCATGTAGATTGATGGGTACCTTACAATCAAATTTTCTCCTAAACTTAGTTATAAATTCAAGAAGAACGAGGAAGACGAAAGGCATGAATACTATAGTATAAGATGGAAAGACTAAAGCTTCTTTGATACGGTTTTCACCGAAGGGAACTGAATAAAATATCCAATAAAGAGACGTTAAGATTAAGAATAATATCAACAAGCGGGTCCTGAGGACGTCGATTTTCCACTTTTTCCTCCTCCATAGTTTAGAGGAGACGATACCACCGATAAAGAGAAGTATCAGGAAATAAGTCGAAAGGTGATGTGTCACTATTAATGAGAGCGAGGCTATAATCATCAAAACTGAAGTTTTTTTATGTCTTTCTAGAGAAGTGATACTCAAAGAAAGGATGAGAAGCATGAAGAAAAACCCAAGAGTCTCTGGTCTAGGTTGCGAGTAACCATATATAATCGGAGGAAGAGATGTGAAGAAGAAGGCTGATAGAACCGCGGGTCTCCAATCATCCATGATTTTATGTACGACCAAAAAGACGAAAAGTGGTGATAAAGCAGATATTACAACCGGGATGAACACCATAGAGCGCATCAGATCAATACCTGATAAGAGATGAAAACCCCCACCCAAGATGAACATCCCCGGAAAGAAAGGATAGGCTTGTGCCCACCCGTCTATCGACAAATAAGCCCCTCCAGTCTCAATCCAACGGTGTGTATAATAGAGGTACTCTCCACAGTCCATACCCCAAAGGGAATACTCGTAAAGAGGGATCGTCCTTATAAGGACGGAGAAACTGACTATCCCCAATAACGCGAACCAACCTGATCTTTTCATCTATTTTGGTATTGGTAATAGAGTTATAATATTTTTCCGAACCAAGCTAAAACTTTTAATCCTCGTCTTCAGTACAATATTTATGGAAAGATACGCTAGACAGATCGTATTACCAGAAATAGGCGAAAAAGGTCAAAAGAAAATCAAAAGAGGAACTGTAGCTGTTTTTGGTCTCGGTGCTCTAGGTTCTCCGATAACTGATGCATTAGCTAGAGCCGGAGTGGGGGAATTAAAACTAATAGATAGAGATTTCATAGAGACATCAAACTTGAATCATCAGATTCTTTTTGATGAGAACGATATCGGAAAAGCAAAAGCGGAAGTTGCAGAAAAGAAAGTTCGAGAGATCAACTCTCAGATTAAGGTGAATGGAAAAGCTACTAATATAGACAAAAATAACATAGAAGAATTGATAAAAGATGTAGACCTGGTGATGGACGGTACTGATAACCTCGAAGTGAGATATCTCACCAATGACGCATGCGTCAAACATAATACACCTTGGATATATACCGCTGTCCTAGCAACTTACGGGATGACCAAGAATGTGATACCTGGTGAGAATGCCTGCCTACGATGTTTTTTCCCTGAAAAGCCGTCCCCTGGTAGTATGGAAACTTGTGAAACTGCAGGAGTTCTATTCACTCTGCCCAGGATAATGGGTAATATTGCTGCGACGGAGGCGATAAAATATTTGATGGGAAAAGATATGAGAGAAGGACTGTTGACTTTCGACGTCTGGAATTCTGAATTTGAAGTAACTCAGGTGGAAAGAAGAGAGGAACGCTGTTTATCTTGTGGTCAAGAGGATTTTCAGTTCCTGAAAAGCGAGGAGGACACTGTGACCGAGTTGTGTGGTAGAAATTCAGTGCAGATCACACCAGCGAACCAAGAACATATTGATTTAGAAAAGTTGAAGGAAAGGTACACCGACGCAAAAAAGATGGGGGATCAGATGGTGAAGATAAACACAGGGGATTATGAACTCAATGTGTTTAGTGACGGACGAGCCATAATCAACGGTACAGATGACTCTAAAAAAGCAAAAAGCCTTTACTCTCAGTATATAGGAAATTGAAGTCAATGCATCAACTTTTCGAACTCGATTTCCTCTTTCATTTCAGGAAGTTCTATTTTCGTCTCCTCTTTTTCTAGCTCTGTCGTCTCACTCCTGACTCTAGGTTCGTCAGGCGTCAGCATGCAACATATCGTCGGTTGTATAGATATCTCATAAGTTCCTATCTGCCTAGCTATCTCTACGACCTCCGTTTTGTCTAGACCTATCAAGGGTCGATGGATCGGAATATTTACGGCTTTATCGACAGAAGATAGATTACTCAAAGTTTGTGAAGCAACTTGTCCTAATGATTCGCCCGTCACCAAAGCTTCAGCATCAATCTCGTCAGCTAATGCCTCTCCAACCATATACATCATCCTTCTACAGAGTAAGCAGCGAAAATGCTCGTTTCCCTCTTTACCGATCTTTTTTTGTATTTCCCCGAATGAGCCCGAAAAGCAGTCGATATCCGGATGATGAGATCTCAATTCATTGACCAATTCTTTTACTGTTTTGATCGTCTTCTCATCGGTGAAAGGTCTATTATCAAGATGTAATAAACTCACATCAGCACCTACATCAGCCATGAGATGAGCCGCAACAGGAGAATCGATACCTCCAGATATAAGAGTGATAACTTTATACGCCATCTGTAAACTCAACACAATAACTAATAAATATAAACGTATCGATTTGGCAGTAACAGATCGGGTTCGCCGACTGAAAGTGATGTTCTTTCCCCCGTAAGATGTATATACGAAAATGTGATTATAGCCCTGTTGGGATACCATGGTAGATAAAAATAAAACTACTGGATACGTTGTATTCGCCTTAGGTATCGTTCTTCTAGTAGGGACATTTTATTTAGCTGTACACACTTATCTGAATCCAGAGTTCGTCGAACCTTTTTCTGATCTAGTTGAAATAGAAGAAGAGGGTCTTGCTCAATTTGTTAATTTCCTTATTTATCTCATACCAGTCCTCTTCTTATTTGTTATGGGAAGCATCGCCGGAAAGATAACTAAGTATGGCATCAACATGATCACATCACCGGAAAGAAAAAGTATAAATGATGTAGAACAGAGAAGAAGACCAAGTAGAACCGTCCAGACCCAAGTGCCTCCACCCTCTCAGGATGATACAGATGTAAGTGAAAAAGAGAGACCTCAAGAACCTACGCCAAATTACGAGGAATCAAATGAAGTCGAATAAGAGGAATAATAAGAGGAATATTATCATAACATCGAACTTAAGATTTGTTTAATTTCTAATAATTTGTAAAATGTTTAGACGGAGGAAAAGATTTATAATACAAATCTTTCTACCAGAAAAGGCTAAAAGAATATGAATATGGAATATACCCGCTTTGAGAAGGCTAGGATAATCGGTGCACGCTCCATCCAGATATCTATGGGAGCTCCTACAATGTTGAAAAAAGAAAACACCGGCGCCATAGATCCGGTAGACGTCGCCATAGAAGAGTTCGAAAAGGGGGTAATTCCCATAACTGTGATAAAAGAGGAAGAACAATGACCGCTGAAAACGAAGAAAAAGAGGAAATGTTAGTGCCTGAAGACACATATCTTACAGCAGGAATCCATATAGGTACCCAGCAAAAAGCAAAAGATATGGAACCCTTCATATTTAAAGTGAGAGACGACGGTTTATTCGTTTTAGATGTCGAGCAGACCGATGAGAAGATCCGCACTCTAGCCAAGTTTTTATCTCGCTACGAACCAAGAAGAATATTGCTGGTCTCAGCCCGACAGTATGGTAAAAGACCTATAGAGATGTTTTCCGACGTGGTAGGAACATCCAGTATCGCCGGTCGTTTCATACCTGGTACGCTCACCAATCCATCACTTGATCATTATATAGAACCAGAGGTCTTGGTAGTGGTGGATCCTTCGGCAGACCGACAGGCGGTCAGAGAAGCTGTGAACGTGGGTATTCCTATAGTGGGCTTAGTCGATACAAATAACATGTTAAGGAATGTAGATTTCGCCCTTCCAACTAATAACAAAGGTCGTAAGTCCCTTGCTCTCCTTTTCTGGTTATTGGCAAGAGAGATGAAACTGGAGAAAGAAGAAATAGAAGAAAGAGACGAGTTCGATTACGAGGTAGAAGACTTCGAACAAAGTCTCTAAAGGTTATCAATAAAGTCTGATAGTCTCTAGATTTCTTGGAGCTCTCGTTTTTATACCGTATTTCTTGTAGATAGTGCTAGCTAGATTTGTGGCTTTGCTCTCTTCTCCGTGACTTACCAGTACTCTATGAGGATTGGGATCCATCTTACTTATATAATGAAGGAGTTGTATCCTGTCACTATGTCCCGAGAAACCTTCACAAGTATATATATTTAAATCCACAGGTATGTCGATCTTTTCACCTTTCTCTGTCATAGTAACCTTATCGTAACCTTTTTGTATCTTACTACCCAACGTTCCTTCTGCCTGGTAGCCGACAAATATCAAAGTTGCTTCGGGATCATCTCCCCAAGCTTTGAAGTATTCGAGAACTGGACCTCCATTCATCATCCCCGCTGTAGCTAGGACGATGGCTGGTTCATCACTGTCACAGATATCTCTTCTGTCCTCCATACTCCCAACTTCTTTGAAATTATCAGATAGGAATGGATTCTCGTCCTCATGGAATATCTTATTTTTCAGTTTATTATTCAAAAATTCAGGATATGCTGTATGGATAGCTGTAGCTTCCCAGATCATACCGTCTAAATATACTAGAGCTTCTGGTATCTCGCCTTTTCTCATCGCCTCCTCGATCACAAGCATCACTTCCTGAGAACGACCCACTGCAAATACTGGAACGATGACTTTTCCATTTCTGTTATTGAGTGCCTGATCGAGTATGTCTTTTAGTTGTTCTACTGCGTCCTTTCTACTCGGCTGTAAATCTTCATATCCGCCGTAGGTAGATTCGATGACCGCAGTTTCTACTCTTGGGAAGTTATTACTCGCCTGGTTGAAGAGCCAAGTGTCATCGTATTTAACATCACCTGTGAACGCTACGTTATAATCTCCATCACCAATATGCATATGAGCTACTGCGGAACCTAAAATATGTCCAGCATTATGAAGCGTGAGTCTTATATCCGGAGCAATATCTGTGGTCTCACCGTATTCCAACGGGATGGTTCTCATCACTTGTTCTCTTACATGTTTTGATTTATAAGGAGGTTCTTTCGCATCGCTTACGTTCACTTTGATGTAATCCAGTTGGAGAAGGGCAGCGAGATCTCTTGTAGGTGCAGTACAGTAAATGGGGCCCTCATATCCATATTTGTAAAGTGCCGGTATTATCCCACTGTGATCAAGATGAGCATGTGTCAAAACGACTCCATCTATTTCTTCTAAGGGGAGCAATTCAGGGGCGTTCAAAAAAGGCGTTCCTTTTCCATTCTGGTTATCTGCCGACGGATTTATCCCGCAATCGACAAGAACTTTGCTGTCTCGTGTTTGAAGAAGATGTGCAGATCGACCGACCTCTCTGTATCCACCTAAAGCTGTAATCCGTCCAAATTTCTCTCCATCTCTCGTATCTCTATTGATCTTTCTTCCGACTTCTTGTAAGAATTTTTTTCTTTTATCCCTAACTTTCCTCAGGAATTCTCTAGTATCTTTTACAGTCTTCGATTTGATAGGCGGAGTCCTTATAACATCTACTGCCCAACCGGTTTCCCTTTTTATCTCGTTCAAAAGTTTTCCTTCCTT
>CAYXPD010000025.1:0-8304 GCA_964466995.1 uncultured Thermoplasmata archaeon
ATAAGATAAAGGAAAACAAAAAGGAAATTGAAGAACAGATAGAAGAAATGAATGAAAATGTCCAGGAATTAGAACAGGAATTGAGAAGAGAATATCAGGAACTACAGAAACAACAGCAGCAAGCTCAGGGTGGAGGACAAGTTTTCCAATAACTGTCAACAGTATCACAGAGATGAACGATGTTCGATAAACTGAAGAATAAATTGTCTGGTCTCACCCAATCTAGCAAAGAAGAGATAGAAGAAGAGCCTGAAGAGGCTTTTGTAGACGGGTGGGGTTCAAAGATAAAGGAGAGCAAAATAGAGGATATACTTTGGGATCTGAAAGTCTCTCTTTTAGAAGCTGATGTGGCTCTCTCTGTAGTGGAGGAGATACAGGAAAAAGTCAAAGAAGACCTCGTAGGAAAAAAGATAAGCCGGAAATATGATCTAGAAGATGTGGTCGAGGCCAGTCTTAAAGAAGCCGTCAAAACAGCATTGAAAACTGAAGAGATAGAGTTCGATGAAAAGATCAAGAAAGCTGAAAAACCCTTTTCCATAATGTTCGTGGGGGTAAATGGCACCGGCAAAACTACTACCATAGCGAAGATAGCGCAGAAACTTCAAAATCAAGGATATAGTTGTGTACTTGCAGCTGCCGACACCTTCAGGGCGGGGGCACTCGAACAGATTCAAGAACACGGAGATAATTTAGGACTCAAAGTCATAAAACATTCCAAGGGGAGTGATCCTGCGGCTGTAGCCTATGATGCGCTTGAACATGCCGAAGCAAGGGGGAAAGAGATCGTTCTTATAGATACGGCAGGAAGGATGCAGACCGACAAGAATCTGATGAATGAGATGGAGAAGATAAAAAGAGTTGCGGAACCAGATATGATTATCTTCGTAGGAGATGCATTGGCCGGGAGCGATGCGGTGGAACAAGCCAAAGAATTCGAAAAATCGGTAGGTATAGATGGAGTAGTCTTGACTAAAATAGATGCGGATGCAAAAGGCGGAGCAGCACTTTCGATAGGTCATGCAGTGGGTAGACCTATGCTTTTTGTTGGTACTGGTGAAGATTATGAAGACCTAGTCGAATTTGACGAGGAATGGATGGTAAAAAGGTTATTCGATTGAATGAGATCAGTTCAGTATTTTAAAATAAAGATATAATTTGATCGATAGAAGGAAGGACAAAAATTATTTATACCATGTCCTCCAAAATAAATTATAGAAAGACAGAGAAGAGGAATAATAAATATGGCTGATGGAGAAGATGATGGTTTTATTCGGTATGATGAAGGGTCCATGGACTCGATAAAAGTCGAGGAGCTCACCACCGCTATAAAGAACAGTATAGATGAAGATGGGATGGAGACTAGCGCTGCTCAGATGATGGCGGAACATGTTCTAAATTTCTTTGGTTTTAATGATAGGATAATCGACAATATATTGGAACAGGAAGATAGAGACGTCTTTTACATGCTCGAAGATGCAGGACTGCTTACCACCGAAAGAGAAGAGACCACTCTTTATGATGGAAGAGAGTGGAGGATACATTATTGGCTTTTTGAGAAGGACAAGATAATCGATAAGATCCGATCTGAAACTAAAAAAGATGAACAGTCTAGAGATGATCAGAACGTTTATGATGAAGTACCGGACGGTGTTTGGTCTTCAAGAGGTTGATAAGGTCAAGTAACTTTTCCAATAGGATGAAACTTAAAGATCTTATTTTCTATCTATTTTAGTATGAAAGAATAAATGGGCCCGCCGAAATTTGAATTCGGGTACCGGCGTCCCGAACGCCGAAGGATCGACCAAGCTACCCCACGGGCCCGATAAGATTCAGGCAGTACAATGAGGTGTCAAATAAAAAAGTTACTGAAGGTCGAGATCCTTTAATCGAGCGTCTTCTCCACCTATATTGTTAATTATCTTCTCTATCGTTTTTTTCCGGCTATCACGAGTGAAAAATAAGTGAGAACTGCAATCGCAGTCAGAACAGCCAAAACCCTCTATTTCATAGAATTCTTTTTTCAAAGTTCTAGATGCATCACATTCCTTTTTTTTCTTCATATTGTATGCTAATACTTCCTCGATCTCTGCATCCTCTAAAAGATAATCTATATGCCAATGTTTACTCTTATTAGGACTCACATGTCTTGAGATCCTTCCTTCTAAACTGTTCTGTGCTGATCCGACATATATGTATCTACCGTCTTTGAATTCAATCTCGCCTAATGCTCCCACTTTTTCGATGATCGGCTCTTTTAGTTTTGATAAGACAAAGTAGATCCCTTTCATGTCTATCTTAGACCTATGGTAGTAACAGAACTAACTATATATTTTATTTTTCAGTGAAGTGAAGAACAGCTATTATTATATCCAGAAATTTTAAATAATCAACCGGCATCTAGCGATAATATGTCAGATTTAGTTAGTAAAATGTTAGAGGATATAAAAGGTATCAGACCAAAAAGATTCAAGAGATTGATCATTTTGGATATTATCCTTAAAGAATATGCACGTCTTGTAGGAGTCGAATACAAGGAATTGGTTGAGAGGTTGAGACCAAACATCATTAGACAAGGCGTTAAAAAATTAGATTTAGAGTTGACTGATGAATTAGAGAGATTTATTTTTGGAGTAACTGATGAAGCGTTGAAGGATTACATTAGAATGTTACAGTATTTTAGAGGAAAAGAAGAGGATGAATAAATTAGAGTTTGGTTTGAAAACTCCCTCTATTTTGGGAAAGAGTTAAATACAAAAGGTCTGTAATGACCCAATACATCGTCTGTTGACCAGACGTGAAAGGGCAATCCAGTTAGGATCCCTGTATGAACACGTCACGGTCAATGGACCTCAGGACGCGGCTCTTTAAGTCCTTAGGGCTTTGCTCGAGGATTGAAAGAAACTAGCTCTGGTAATCCTCGGAGTTACGCTCAAGGATGAAGGCAGTTGTCCTGAAGATTCGCACAGTCGATTAGAATGAGGTGTATGTATGGTAGAAACACATCATCCAAGAAGAGGTTCGATGGGATATTCGCCCCGAAAACGCGCAAAAAAAAGGATCCCAAATATAAGGTCGTGGCCTGAGTGGGACGGAGAACCGAAGGTACAGGGCTTTCCGGGATACAAGGCCGGTATGAGCCATGCTTTTGTCGTGGATTACAGGAGAAGTAGTACGACATCTGGACAAGAGGTTAGAGTGCCGATTACTGTGGTCGAAGTTCCTTCTATAAAAATTACTGGATTAAGATTTTATGAAAAAACCCATGAAGGTTTGAGAACTATGGGGGAAGTTTGGGCTAATCAAGTGGATGATTCATTAGAAAAAAGGCTTCCTATACCCAGCAGTTATGATACTGATGAGATGTGGGAAGAGATAGATAGGGACCTTGTTGATGAAGTAAGAGCGATAAGCCATACAAACCCATCAAAAGTTTCTGGCATCCCAAATAAGACTCCAGAAGTTATGGAACTTAGGATAGGTGGAGGGTCTCTACCTGAGAGGATAGATAAAGGAGAAGATATACTCGGTGAAGAGATAGAGTATGATGATTTCTGCGAATCTGGAAGGATGATAGACGTTTCCGCTATCACCAAAGGTAAAGGTTTCCAAGGTCATGTTAAGAGATGGGGTGTAAAACTCCTTCAGCATAAAAATAGTAAATCTGTGAGAAATGTTGGTAATACTGGAGTTTTCAGACCAGGATACACTAGACCTACAGTTCCTCAGGCAGGTCAGATGGGATATCATCAGAGGACAGAATTTAATAAAAGAGTTTTAAAAATCGGCGAGGATGGTGAAGAAGTCACGCCTGAAGGAGGATTCATAAATTATGGTGTGATAGATAACAAATATGTCATATTACACGGTTCGATACCGGGCCCATCTAAAAGATTAGTTGTTATGAGAGATGCTGTAAGAGATGAGAAGTATGATGTTCATGAACCGAATCTTACGTATATATCTACTGAATCTAATCAAGGGGGTTAAATGAATGCAGACAGTGATATACGGTTTAGACGGAGAAAAGAAAGACGAGATGGATCTACCCTCTTCTTTTATGGAAGAGATAAGACCCGATCTAATAAAAAAAGCAGTAGAAGCCTTTGAGGCCAATAACAAGCAACCTTACGGTGCTTATCCCGAGGCAGGGATGAGGCACGCTACCGAGATGGAAGGTGTTGGTCAAGGGATGGCTCGAGTTCAGAGGCTAACACAATATGGCGGAGCTCAAGCTGCTGAAAGTCCGCAGACCCGTGGTGGAAGGAAAGCTCATCCTCCTAAAGCAAAGAAAGATCTAGGCAAGAAATTGAATAGACAAGCAAAAGCTAAAGCTAGGAGATCTGCGCTCTCTGCGATGAAGGATTTCGAAACAGTGAAGGGTAGAGGGCATAAAATTGATGATGAATCTCTTGAATTTCCGATTGTAATCGAAGATGATATAGAAGACCTTGAGAAGACGAAAGAAGCTGTCGAGTTATTGGAGAATCTCGGCATATACTCGGACGTTAAAAGAGCTAAAGAAGGAAAAAATATAAGATCAGGTAAAGGTAAGATGCGGGACAGGAAGTATAGAACCCCGAAAAGCCTACTTGTAGTATTGAGCGAAGATGCGGTCGGGAAAAGAGCTTTCTCAAATCTTCCGGGTGTTACTGTTCAAAATCCCAAAAACTTGACTATACACGACATGGCCCCTGGTGGTTCCATGGGCAGATTAGCCCTTTTCAGCGTTAACGCAATAGAAGAGATGGAGGCTTGGTAAAAATGGCTGAATATGAATCTCCTCATAAGATAGTATTCCATCCTTACGTTACTGAGAAAACTATGATGGAGATGGAAGAGGAAAACAAGCTGGAATTCATAGTCGATTTAGAGGCGACTAAGCCACAGATATCTGATGCCGTAGAAGAGTTGTTCGAGGCAGATGTTGAGAAGGTGAATACTAGGATAGATAAAAATGGGAAGCGGGCTATAGTAAAATTCACCGATGAATATTCAGCTGAAGAGATCGGAATGAGAATAGGGGTGTTCTAAATGGGTAAACGGATCATACCTCAAAGAAGAGGCAAGGGTTCTTCGACCTATCAATCACCGAGTCATAGACATCTAGCAAGACCTGGATATCCAAAAAGTCAAGATACAAAAGGTGAAGTCATCGATATTCACCATGCTCCTGGAAGGACGGCTCCACTAGCCGAGGTCGAATTTGATAACGGTGAGACCTGTTTTGTGATCGCTAATCATGGTCTTTGGGTCGGCGAGAATATAGAAGTTGGACCTGACTCGGATATAGAAAAAGGAAATGTTCTTCCGCTTACTAATATCCCAGTTGGAACCTTCGTTTACAACGTTGAGATGGAACCGCTCGATGGCGGTAAACTTGTCAAAAGTGCAGGAACTAGCGCCACAGTCATAGCACATGAAAGAAGAAAGACCGTGCTTAGATTACCTTCAGATGACATCAAAAGAGTCGATAATAGATGTAGAGCTACGGTAGGTATAGTTGCTGGTGGAGGGCACAGAGAGCAGCCAATCGCTAAAGTCGGTAAGAAAGCTAAAAGCTTCAGGAGTAAAGCAAAAAGGGCGATGAAAGTCAGAGGCATAGCTATGAACGCTGTAGATCACCCTCACGGTGGAGGCGACCATCAGCATGTTGGTGTGCCTTCAACAGTTTCATCTAATGCTCCTCCTGGCAGGAAAGTAGGTAGATTATCTTCAAAGAAGAAAAAGAAGGATAAAGAGAAGGAGGAAGAGAGGTGACGATTTATGGCCGATGAAAAAAGTTCACGGGATAAACGAGAATTCACTTATCGAGGGCATACACTGGATGAGCTCAAAGATATGTCCCTCGATGAATTGAAGGAAGTTCTCCCGGCAAGGGCAAGAAGATCATTGAGAAGGGGTTTGAATAAAGAAGAGAAGCGCCTTTTGGAAAGAATAGAGAACAAAGATAAGGACGTTTACCGTACTCACAGGCGTGAGATGATAATCTTACCGGAGTTCGTAGGTAAAAAGATAGCGATACATGACGGTGAAAAGTTCAAAAGTGTGAAGATAGAACCAGAAATGATCGGTCATTATCTGGGCGAATTCGCTCTTACCAGGAAGAAAGTAGAACATTCGGGACCTGGTATCGGAGCGACACGTTCCTCGAAATATATACCACTCAAATGAGGTGAAAAGATATGGGTTATACAATGGATCCTGATCCAGAAAAAACGGCAAAGGCATACGGGAGTGAACTTCAAATATCTCCAAAGAAATCGGTTGAAGTATGTGATATGTTAAGGGGGAAAGATGTAGATGAAGCACTTAATATATTGGATAGAGTGATCGATGGAGATAAAGCGGTGCCCTACAAAAAACACAAGAAACGCGTCCCACATCAAAAAGGCACTGGTCCTGGTGGATATCCTAAAAAAGTTTGTGAGAAGATGAAGGCAAAAATAGAAGAATGTCGGTCGAATGCCGAAGATAAGGGTTTGGATTCTGAAAATTTGAAGATCAAGGTATTAACTGCTCACAGAGGAAGCCCTGTAGAAGGTCGGAGACCTAGGGCTATGGGCAGGAGTACTCCTCATGATACTAAAACTACAAACTTGGAAATAATATTGGAGGAAAAGGAGGCTTAATAGTGGCTAGAGAAAGAAAGTTTATCGAAGAAAAGATGGACCGCGTTTTACTAAAAGAATTCCTTCAAAAGAGAACGGAAAGAGCCGGATTTGGAGGTGCAGATATATCTAGAACTCCCATGGGTACTAGGATCACACTCTATACTGAAAGACCTGCTTTGGTGATTGGTAGAAAAGGGAAAAAGATACAGGAGATCACTGAAGAGATCAAGGAGAAATTCGAATTTGATAATCCTCAGATAGAGGTACAGGAAGTTAATGTGCCTCAGCTGAATGCTCAAATCATGGCTGAAAAGTTAGCTTCTTCACTTGAAAGAGGATGGTATTTCAGAAGAGCAGGGCATTCTACTGTTAGGAAAATAATGGATGCCGGCGCTAAGGGGTGTCAGATAATACTTTCAGGTAAAGTTCGCGGTCCTCTACATAGGGTCGAGAAATTCCAAGATGGACATATCAAGTATTGCGGAGAAGAAAGGAAAAAATGGATGGATGAAGGATTTGCACAGGCAAAACTCAAACTCGGTATTATCGGAGTAACTGTCAAGATAATGGATCCTGATGCCAAATTACCTGATGAGATAGAGATAATCCCTCCAGAAGGGGAGCAGGAACCAGAGGAAACAGAAGAGTCTGAGGAAAAAGAAGGAACTGATGAAGCAGAAGAAACAGAAGAGGTAAGTGAAGAGGAAGCCGAAGAATCGGAAGAGGAAGAAGTAGAAGAAGATGAAGAGGATTTGGAAGAAGAAGTCGAAGATGTCCCCACTGAAGAAGTCGACGAGATGAAAATTGAAGAGGAGGCGGAATGATATGCCTTTATTGAAACCAGAGGAGATAAGAGATATGGATCCCTCGGAAAGGAAAGAAAAATTATACGAGCTGAGAGATGAATTACTTCATGAAGAGGGTGTAGCCGCTATGGGTGGAGCACCTGAAAGCCCGGGAAGGATAAGGGCCGTTAAGAAAAATATCGCTAGGATTTTGACTATAATGAATGAAGAAGAAAAAGAATCAGAAGGAGGAAATTGATGGCGGAAGAAGTGTGTCCAACTTGCGGGTTGCCAAAAGAGATATGCATCTGTGAAGACATCGCTAGAGAGCAGCAGGAGATCGAAATATTTACCGACCAGCGAAGGTACGGTAAAAAAGTGACTATAATTGATGGAATCGATACGAGCGATATCGATATAAGCGAATTAGCTTCCGAACTGAAAAGCAAATGTGCTGCTGGTGGGACGACAAAAAATGACCGTATCGAACTTCAAGGTGATCACATAGATAAGGTGAAAGATTATCTCGAGAAAAAGGGATTTCCAGTTGAGGTGAGATGATATGTCGGCAAGTGATATAGTTTACAAATTTGAATTTACAGGGTCTGACCTCGAAGTCGTCGAGTCAACACATCAAGGCTACGAAGGATTGAATGGGAAAGTTATTGACGAAACCAAGAATGTGTTCCTCATTGAAGACGAAGAAAAAGAGAAGAAGATCCCCAAAAAAGGCAATCGTTTCGAGTTGACGATAGATGGACGTCATAATATATTGGATGGAAACAACTTAACACATCGTCCAGAAGATAGAATAAAAAAACTAGGTTGATGATATCATGGCAGAAAACGAAGCACGCGATATAGGTGTAGAAGTGACGCCCCCCGAGGAGAGCTGTGATGATGCAAAT
>CAYXPD010000026.1:0-8165 GCA_964466995.1 uncultured Thermoplasmata archaeon
TTGCCCATATCAGGAAAGGTATTTGTTTAGCCGAGATCGGAGATCATGCGAAGGCGGTCAAGTCCTTCGATAGAGCGCTAGACATGAAAGGATACGATCTCAAAGTACTCGAGCATAAAAAAACATCACTCAAAGAACTCGGGCGCTGGAGTGAAATTCAGAAAACTGCCGATAAGATATTGGAGATGAATTCCCAGAACGTTGAGAGTTGGAGGGATAAAGCTGAAGCTTTGAAAAAGCTAGGTGAAGCAGAGTCCGCTCTAGAGGCCATGGAAAGAGTCCTTGAGTTGGAGGAAACATTGGATGATATCAGAAAAACCAAAGATATCTTGAAGGAATTAGACCGTTGGGAAGATGTTGTTGAATACTGTGATAAGATATTGGAAAAAGACGAGAACGACTTCGAGACTTGGAAAGATAAAGCCAAAGCTCATAAGCACCTGAAAGAAAGAGAAAAGAGTATAGAAGCTTTCGATAAAGCTCTAGAGCTAGATCCAAAAGACAAATCTTCATGGATGCAGAAAGGGATGATCCAAGAACATTTAGAGAGATACGAAAACGCTCTTAGGTCCTACAATAAAGCTCATGAACTAGACGAAGATGATGTTCACCCAATTATCAGGAAAGCTGAAGCTCTGAAGAAGATGGAACGATACGATGAAGCTATAGAATGGTATGATAAAGCTCTAGAACTTGAACCAGAAAACACAAAATATCTCAATCTCAAAGGTAATTGCCTGATCGAATCTGAGAAATACGAAGATGCACGAGAGATATTTGAGGAGTCCTTGGAAATAGATGATCAGAACGGAGAAACTTGGAGATGTAAAGGTGAATTGGCCTTTGAAACAGGGAGATACGAAGAAGCGATCAATTCTCTAGATACCGCCATCAAGTTAGGTATGAGAGACAAATCTACCTGGAAGGTCTTAGCGGAATCGTACGATCTCGTCGGCAGGAAAGAGGATTCAGTAGAAGCCTATGAAGAGGCACTTGAAAAGGATCCGGAGGATGCAAATCTTTGGTTCAAAAAAGGACAGGTAGAATCAGAATCGAAAGATATACCGATCCAAGAAGCTATAGAAAGCTTTAAGAAGGCTACCAAGAAAGACAAAGAATATCAAGAAGCTTGGTTTGAGTTGGGTCGTTCATATGAAGAAGCAGAAAAAATGAAGAAAGCCCTCTCTGCGTATGATAAAGCTATCGGCTTGGATCCGAATGATAAATACGCATGGAACAATAAGGGGAGAGTCCTATTAGAGATGGAAAAATTGGAGAAAGCCAAAAGGGCTTTTGAAAGAGCGATCGAAATTGATTCTGACTTCCAGTCCGCAAACGAGGGATTAGAGTTAGCTAAAGATAAAGAAGAATCTGTGAAATTAGAGAAATATGCTAGAGATATCTTGGAGTACGAATGTAAAAGGGGCAAGCAGGTCACAAAAGAAGAGGCTTTCCAGAAATGTGATGTGCCCTATAATCATATCGATGACGTTTTCAGATATATCAAATTGAAAGAGGGTATGGACCTCAGTTCTTTGTCAAGAGAGAAGAAAAATGAGTTGGAAAAAGCTTCTAAAGTCATTATTAAGAAGCTAGCGGAAGAGAAAAGAGATAAACTTGTAAAAGAAGGAATTAAATTATGTGACATCGTCACCAATTTCCCGGACAAAGAAATCAAGAAGTGCAAAGAAGTGCTAGAATATATCAGAGCGGTCGATAAGATGGATGTCCAAATCGACGAAATCGACGAGGAAACAGAAAGACTCCTAAAACATAAAGCCCTAGATCTATCTCCTGAGAACAGGGACTTCTTGAGTCTCGTCAGAAATTTAGATATTGGTATCTTCCAGGCCAAGAAAGTCCAAGCAGCTTTAAAGAAATTTGAAGGCTCTGACTATCAGGCTCCTAGCACAAAGATTTCTAGTCTAACGGACGCAGAGATCGAAAGGGAAAAGAAGAGGGAAGAAAGTGAAGATATAAAAAGAGAAGAGGTCTCATCCGCTGATAAAGAGGAGAAGAAAGTAGTACAAGATAGAGATCGTGAAGAGAAATCTAAAGAAACATCGTACGAGAGTTGTCATTTCTGCGGAGAGAGAACTGATTACAAGCATGAATGTGGAGACCTTCCATTATGTTCTAAATGTAGAGATGAAAGAGCAGGCGAAGAATGTCCTGAGTGTGGTGAAGTTATAGGGAGTCCGGAACCTTTGGAAGATGAAGACATGCTTTTATGAAGAACGATAATCAATAAACCGAATTTTGAAGAGCTAAAATATGAAAGAAGAAAAAGCGTTCGAAGGCGTTTTCCCAGCAGTTATCACACCGTTTGGTAAAGAGGGAAATATCGATGAACACAGGATGGGTGATTTTTTAGATTACATGGTAGAACAAGGAGTCCATGGAATATATTTACTCGGTACCAATGGCGAAGCCCCTCTCTTGACTTTCGAAGAAAAGAAAAAGATCATAGATGTCGCTATGGAAAGAGTAGATGGGAGAGTTCCTGTCATAGCTGGAACGATGTGTAACAGCACTAAAAAGACCATTAGATTGAGCAAATATGCCGAAGAGAAAGGAGCTGACGCAGTCCATGTCATCGTACCGTATTATTACCCGGTTGGAGACGAAGGATTTAAGGAACACATTAAAAAAATCACGGATAAAATTGGGATACCGGTTTTTCTTTACTCGATCCCTCAATTTACTGGCAGTGAAATAGAAACATCTACTATCTCTGAATTAGCCGGAATAAAAAATGTGCTCGGATTGAAAGATAGTTCTGGGGATGTCGAATGGCTTTATAAAACATTGGTAGATGTCAGAAAAAAGCGAGAAGACTTTGTCTTTTTTGGAGGTAATGATTCTCTCATATTGACATACCTTAAGATGGGTGGAGATGGAGCTGTAACCGCTGTGGGAAACGCCTTTCCGGAACTCGTAGTGGATATCTATGAAAAATACAAAACAGGAAATATAGAAGAGGCAGAACGGAAACAGAGAAAAGTTTTAGAGATAAAAAAGATATTCAGGAAATACCCGGTTATGTCGGCGGTAAAAGGTGCTTTGAAAGTCAGAGGACACGATTACGGAAACCTTAGAAAACCTCTCCATACTTTAGATAGAAGAGAAATGAAGACCCTAGAAGAAGAACTCAAAGAGATAGATGTGATATGAATAAGAGGTGAAGATTAGATGGATAACGATCGGTTAGAAGGCAAAATCGCTGTTGTGACTGGAGCTAGTTCTGGTATAGGCAGAGCTATCTGTAAAAGATTAGCGAAAGAGAAGATTGATCTTGGGTTGGTGGCTAGAGGAGAGAAAAAACTTGAGAAATTTTCAAAAAGTTTGGAAGAGGAACATTCGATTGAGACCATGGTTTTACCCACTGATGTGAAAGATGAAGATCAAGTTAAAAAAGCGGTAGATAATACCGTCGAAAAATTTGGTGGATTGGATATATTAATAAACAATGCTGGGATAATAAGGTACGGAAAAATAGATAACTTTTCTACAGAGGACTACAAAGATGTTATGGGAACCAATTGTGATGGTGTGTTCTTCTTTACCAGAGAGGCTATACCCCATTTAAAGGAATCGGAGGGAAACTTGGTTTGTATAGGAAGTTTTGACGCTAACCATCCTCGTTCCTTCAATCCGATTTATGCAGCTTCTAAATGGTGGGTGAAGGGGTTTGTTCACAGTATCGAGAGTATAGTGGGTGAATCTGGAGTTGCCGTAACACTGATAAATCCTTCAGAAGTGAGGACCAACATCGAAGATGAAAATGGAGAAAAGTATAAAGAAAAGTTCGATAGAGAAGAAGTTATGGACCCAGAAGAGGTTGCGGAAGCAGTCTTCTTTGCAGTAAATCAAAAAGGTAATACAACTGTGAGCGAATTGAATATATTGAGAAGAGATAAGATGAGTGAATTCTTCTAGTCCTGGGATAGGTTCTTCTCTTTCAATTCTTCCTCGATATCTTCTTTAGAGAGCGGCATTACCGATTCTGTTATAGATATTCCTTCTGAACCATCGAAATTACCCCCGTATTCTAGTTTTCCTTCAGCTTTTGCACCTTTCATCATCTTGACATTACCCACGGCTATCACATCGGAAACAACTGTATTTTCCCCTAGAATTACATCTTCAAAGGATTCGATATTTTTTGCCGTGCTTTTTTCTCCAAGGTTTATTCCTGGCCCTCTCAATCTGCCTTGGATCTCTGTTCTAGGACCTGTATCGATCTCACCTGAGTTGGATTCTAAATGCCCTTCTATGGTCACGTCGTCTCCCAACTTCAATTCCCCTGAGGATTCTACTGGTCCATGGATCACCGTTGAATTACCTATCTCGATATCACTCTTACACTTTACTCCTCCGTTTATTTCGGACCTATCCGGGATCACTGTACTTTTATCGGTCCGGATAGCAAAATCATCTTCAGATTCATATTCATTCACTTTTTGTATCAGTTCATCGTTCTCTTTATTTAACTCTTCCACTTCCTCTTTAAGATCGAAAATTTCGTGTTCCAATGTTTCAATCAGATCTTCGGTATCCTCAGAAAGTTCCCCCTCATCTCTTTCGCTCATCTTTTTGATCAGGTTCATCAGTTGGTTCCCATGATCATCCAATATATTTTTTTTCTCCTTCAATAAGTTTCTTTTCTCATTCTGAAGTTCTTCATTTTTCTTTTTCAACTTTTTTATTTTAACTTTGAGTTTCTTTACATTTTTCCGGTAAGACTCTAGTTTCTCCTCTAGTTCTTTTTTCTTGAACATGATCTACTATTAAGCTAATTCTCTTGGATTATATAAATTTTTTATGAAGTTTAGACGAGTTAGAATACGGTTTTCCCGATTGACTCATACATCTCTTTTTTCTTTTTAAAGTAATCACTACCATCAAAATATATATCTCTATATTTTTTTTCCATCTCGTTATCAAGCTCAGGCTTTATGTTCTCCCACACTCTCTGCCTCATATTCAACTTATCCAGGTATATCTCATCTACACCTAAAGATTCCAATGTTCTTTTTAGCCTGATCAAATCCTCTTTTTTATCATTGATATAGGGGAAAAGTGGTCCTACAAATACCCAAAGGTCTAAATTTTCTTCACTCAATTCTTTTATGGCGGAAAGCCTGTCAGATATAGGGGGAGCGTTCGGTTCAAATTTTTTTCTAAAATTTTCATCTAGAGAGGTGATAGTAAAACCGATATCTGAATCTATGTCTTTTAGGAGGTTTATGTCTCTCTTAACTAGACCGGACTTGGTCTGGATCAGAACAGGGAAATCATGACGCGAAAGCTGTTCCAAACATCTCTTAGTCAATTCACATTTTTCTTCCGCTTCTTGATAAGGATCGGTGACACTTCCTATTCGGACCATACCCTTTTTCTTCTTTTTCAGTTCTTTTGATAAAACGGTAGGTATGTTCCTTTTCACATCTAAGAATTCCCCCCAGGTCCGTTCTTCTCTTAGAACACACGGACTGTAACAGTATCCGCAACCATGAGAACATCCTGTGTAGGGATTCAATGCATAATCAGATTCTAGGCGGGATTTGGAGAGTGCAGTTTTACAACTGGTAAGTGAGATGTCCACACCTTCAATATCGATCTTCGAATATCCTAATTCCAATGTCTATCATCTCCAAATTTGAAATCTTTTTCTTTTGATTCTGAATTTTCACTCAAACTATCTCCAAAATCACTCAGTCGGGTCTGGTAGAGAGAATCTTGAAGGACCTCGCTGTATTTTTTCCAAGTATCTATCTTTATGTCTAAACGCGTAGAGATATAAAATAAGGCGTCTTTCAAATTCTCAAAAGTTTTTGGTTCCTTTTTCAAAGCATCTCTCACGTGTTCCCTCACATTCCATACGCCAACGGGCATTATATATCCCGGATGTGTTTCTCTCAAAATCACCGCTCCAGCCTGTCTTTTTTCCTGTGAAAGTTTTTCAGCAACTGCCAATCTAGCCGCGTAAAAACACCCGCCAATTTCCGCATAATCTGAACGTCCTTCATATTTTTCGTGACTAGATATTATGGCGATATCGTTACCGTGAGGGTTCCAAGCGGTCTCTGGATACCATGCTTCAACCAGCTCATATATCCAGGTTCTTGGTAGCATCAATATCTCCCATCGATTGTCTAGCTCCCAGGTCTCGTATACCCTGTATTCGTCTATAGGTCTGTAGTCTTTAACTTCCTCTCGAAGATTCTTTCCAACGGTATCGTCAACCGCCGTAATGCTCCATCTAGTCGGAACAAACTTTCGATTTTCCTTCAAACCAAATGATCCCACACTGAAGGCTCTTTGTATCTTTGAAATGAGAACGTCCTTTTCATATAGGTTCATGACACCTTTCGTTGCTTTAAGGTCTGTATCGAAATGCACCTTATCCAAACGTTTGTCAAATTTTATCGTTCCCAGATCCAATTTTTCTAGAGGTCCAGATGGGCCATAGGGTTGAACGGAATCAGAGACCGTTATCTTACCGCCTGGTTTTTTCTTGAAGAAAGCTTCGACCTCTGCGGGTTCTTTCGCGAGTGCCATTTGCCTTGTGTACTCGATCAATCTGTTTGAATCTTCGAATTTATCGACCCTTACAGGATGCTTACCTCTGATAAGTTTTGTTCGAGTGTTGACGATATCATCTATATCTCTTCCCACCCAAGTTTCTGGTGTATCGAGTTCTTCAGTGTTACCATGGAAAGGAGGAACTAAAGGTCCGATGTCTACCTTTGGATAACCGTATCTTCCTACAAAAACACCCGGAGGAGAAGAACCTGATATGTCAGTATCATCAACCATCGGTTTAGATTCCATCCGATGATAATACTTGACCATGACAGGACAACGCTCCCTACCACAGAGGTTCTTTGAACCTCTGCATCTGGCGCATCTTTTGCTGGATTGAACGAAATGTTCGTCATCGGCCAAATCTACTTCCATAATTATTCAATATGGTAAAGACAGTTTTTAACACTTTCTATAAGGAAAAAATAGTTTAGAAGTAAAGGTTTTTAGCTAGCAGTATTCCTTTTTGAAATCCTCAAGAATGCTTTTCAACTTTCCCTTATCTTGTACTTCTAGTTCGTATTTCACGTGACTTATCGGTTTATCAGTCTCCAATACTCTCCTGATATCTATCGGGGTACCGGACACAACGACATCACAATCTGAGTTCTCTATCGTCTTTCTGAGATCTTCGATCTGTTCATCAGAATATCCCATAGCAGGTAGAACATCTTCTAGATGAGGATACTTTTCAAATGTTTCTTTTATAGAACCTACCGCGTGCTTCCTTGGATCTATTATTTCGGATGCGCCGTATTTTTCAGCGGCAAGTTTTCCAGCACCAAAACTCATGTCTCCATGTGTCATCGTAGGACCGTCCTCTATAACCAGTACTTTTTTGTCTTTGATCATATCCGGGTCTTCGACCTTGATCGGGGAGTTAGCCCTGACGATCTCAGCATCTGGTTTTACCTCCTCTATGTTTTCTTCCAATGCTTTGATGTCTTCCTCTTCTGCGGTATCACATTTGTTTATTATGCAGATATCTGCCATATTGAGATTAGCTTCGCCCGGATGATAAGTTGTCTCGTGCCCTACTCTATGAGGATCTAGAACTACAAAATGTAAGTCAGGTCTGTAAAACGGCGTGTCATTGTTTCCGCCGTCCCAGACAAGTATATCTCCTTCTTTTTCTGCCTCTCTAAGGATAGCTCCGTAATCTACACCTGCATAAATAACCATACCCTCGTTTATGTATGGCTCGTACTCTTCCCGTTCTTCTATGGTTGTATCTTCTTCATCAAGATCTTTGTAGTCTTCAAATCTCTGAACAGCCTGTTTTTCTAGATCGCCGTATGGCATAGGATGTCTAACTGTAACTAGATCGATCTCATCTTCATTCAAATGTTCACAGATCTTTCTTGTAGTTTGACTTTTTCCTGAACCGGTTCTGGTGGCACAGACAGATATTACAGGGATCCTAGCTTTCAGCATGGTCTCATCATTACCTAGTAAAACAAAATCCGCACCTGCAGATATGACCTCTGAAGCCTTATGCATCACGTATTCGTGGGTGACATCGCTGTAAGCAAATACAACTTCGTCGATCCTTTCCTCTTCTATAGTTTCCACTAATT
>CAYXPD010000027.1:0-8002 GCA_964466995.1 uncultured Thermoplasmata archaeon
GCCATAGAAATCGACCCTACCAACATCGCCTGCAAACAGAACGTCTCCGGTGAAGACCATCCACGGCTCTCCGTCAGGGTCGTAAAGTATGTAGCTCATACTGCCTTGAGTGTGGCCAGGTGTGTGGATCGCTTCTAACTTCAGACGACCGACATCCCAGGTATTGTTTTCCTCTGAAGGTTTGCCGTAAGTAAAGTCTAGGTCTTTGTCAGCGTGGTAAATCTCGGCTCCTGTCCTCTTATTAATCTCATAAGAACCGATCACATAATCTTCATTTCTATGGGTTTCTAAGACTGTTTTGATGTTCATGCCGTGCTGAGAGGCGAGATCGATGTATTTCTGCACGTCTCGTCTCGGATCTATGACGACAGCTTCGTTCTGATCCCCTATTATATAGGAGTAATGGGCTATACCTTCAGATTCTATCTTTTCAAATAACATGTTCTTTCCTCCATTAGTACATCTATTATCTATTCCAAGAGTAATTTAATTTTCCCTCACGACTCAACAAAACATTAATACAATGCGATCAGTGATTATATTTGGTGGATAACATGTCTAAAGCTATAGTTTTGTTAGAAAACGGTTTTGAAGATTCAGAGCTGACTTATCCGTACTACCGGTTACAGGAAGCGGGTCTCGAAGTCGATCTCGTAGCCGAAGAAGCCGATGAGATATACGAGAGCAAGAACGGCCAGAAGATAAGATCCCATAAAGCGGCGGAAGATGTAGAAGCGTCGGATTATGATCTACTCGTCATTCCAGGCGGCAAAGGTCCTGACAGGATGAGGATCAAAGAATCTGTAGTAAATTTAACTCAAGATGCCGTTGATAACCATCTCGTTATCTCGTCGATTTGTCACGGCGCTCAACTACTGATAGAAACGGATCTACTAGAAGGTAAAAAAGCAACCTGTTTCTACTCCGTTAGGACAGATCTGGAGAACGCTGGTGCAGAGTTTTTGGATCAAGAGGTTGTTGTAGATGGAAATCTAGTGACCTCAAGACATCCAGGTGACCTTCCCGCCTTTATGGAAGAGACGCTGAAACTTCTTTGAAAAACCCTTTTTTCATATATATTTACCAACATCTATATCCTGACCAGGACTTTTGTCTAATTTTTCCTGCGCCGTCTTTAGTATGACTTCCGCTACTTTCTTTGGGTCTTTACCTTTATGATCGGTCATAGGAGTGGCCGTCATTCCCGGATTTACCACATAAGCTCCTATCTCTGGAGAGATCTCTTGTGCTATCGACTGGGTAAAACCTCTCACACCAAATTTCGTAGCACAGTAAATAGATACCTCAGAACTTCCACTTTTTCCTAGCCCGCTAGCTATGTTTATTATCATACCTTTTTCTCCACTCTTCAAATAGGGAAGAGCAATCTTTGTGGTTTGTATGAGACCTTTCAAGTTGACTTCCAGTTGTTTCTCTATTTCTTCAAAACTCAATTCCTCTAACGATCCACTTTTCAAAATACCCGCATTGTTGATCAGGAGATCAATCTGTCCGAATTCTTCAAGAATCTTTTCTATAGCATCTCTTATCGATTCTTTCTCAGTTACGTCAAGTTGTACCAAGATGGCTTCTGAATTAACTCTACATCTTTCTACAATCTCCTCTCCTCTTTCTTTTCCTTGATTGTAAGTTACCACTACTTTGCTGCCCTCTTCAGAGAATTTTATCGCGGTCTCCCTTCCGATGCCTGAACTAGAACCTGTGACCAAAACCACGCTATCTTCGAGTTTCATATTTACCATATATTGTCTTAAAGATACTTTTAATTTTCCGAAAGAATATTCCCATAAAATTATATAGTCAAATTAAGAATGCCACTTTGGAGGAAAAATGAGTACTGATGAGAAAAATTATAAAGAGACCATTGATTTCTGGAACGATATATTTGAGGATGAGGGAAAAAATTTTAATCATACTGAGCCGTTCCAGATATTTGAGATCGAAGAATGTTTAGATTGGTTGGTAGATGAAAATCCTTCGATGATCGATTTTGGATGCGGAAATGGAAAGTTATTATTGAGGTCTCTAGCTATGGGGGCGAAAAGTGCGGTTGGTATTGATATAAGTCCAGAGGCCATCGATAGTGCAAAGAGATTCGCTAAAGCCAACGATGTATTATCCCAAGCCGATCTAGTGGTAGGGGAGGTAAAAGAACTCTCGAACTTCGAAAACGATGAATTCGATGCCGGTATACTTTCAAATGTTGTAGACAATCTCATACCAGAAGACTCTCTTCTATTGTTAGAAGAATTCAGCAGAATCATCAAACCAGGAGGTAAAATATTCCTTAAAATGAATGATCATATAGAGCCAAGTCAATTAGAGGAATGGAATGCCCAAAAGATAAGAGAAGATTTCTATAAAGAAGAAAGTGGACTCTATTTTTGGAACCTTGAAAACGAAAAAGTTGAAAGACTAATAGGAGAACATTTCGAAATAGAGAAAAAGGTTGAAGTAGAATTTAAGGAGCAAGATCAGACGAATAGACTTTATTATTTAAGAAACAAATGACTAAGGTGAGATCATGACTACAGAAAATCTGCCGATCTATTTTGACGGAGAACACTACGATGCATGGACGGATAGAGAGATAGATATATCCTTTTATAAAGATCAGGTAGAAAAATTTGGTGATCCAGTCCTTGAATTAGGTTGCGGGACTGGGAGGATCACAATCCCTATTGCTAAAGAAGGATACGAAATCATAGGATTAGATCTGTCAGATAGATTGCTAAAGAGAGCGTATGAAAAGACTACAAAAGAGAATTTAGACATCGAGTGGGTCAAGGGAGATATGAGAGACTTCTCTCTAGATAAAAGATTTAATCTGATCTTTATACCCTTCAACTCTATACATCATATATTGACGCTAAAAGATATGGAAAAAGTGTTGGATAATGTTAGGAAACATCTAAAGCCTGATGGAAGATTCATAGTCGAGTTCTTCAACCCAGATCTAGAGATATTGAACAGAGATCCAGCAGAAGAGCACGAAGTAACAGAATATGAAAGCCCAATGACCAACGATAAAGTAAAGATCACCGAAATCACAGACTATGAGAGAGCTAAACAATTGATGCATCTGTCCTGGTTCTATGATTCAGAATCTAATAAAAGGGAAAGAGATTGGACGATTAGGGTTTGGTTTCCAAAAGAGGTGGATTCAGTTTTAAAATATAATGGATTCGAAATCGAAAAGAAATTTGGGGATTTCGACGGGTCCCCTATGACAAATAATTCAGCCCAGCAGATAGTGGTATGCAAAAAAGGAAAATAATTAAACCCTTAAAGGAAAGTAGGGAAAAGATGTTATCAAAATTCAGAGGACTATAGATGTATGAAGAACTTATAGGCGAATTAAAAGACGGGGTCCAAAAGAGCAATTTCTTTTTGAAAAGTAAGAATTTTGAAGACGGGAGGATAAAGAATCAGGAATACTTCAATTTATACTTGAATATCAAAGATCAAGAAAAAATGCTGATGAGGATGAGTATTTACAAAGGAAAAGAACCTTACTACCAGCCATGGGTGGAGATGTTCTCTATAAAAGATTCTATAATATTCGGTATAGAGGAGTTTCATTATTTCGGTTCGGAGGTAGAAGACGAACTGCTAGACCTTCTAACCTCAAAAATGGACGAAGGTAGTAGGATATTCATAGAATACCAACATGATAAAACTACGATGAAGCAACTGTCTTCAGGGGTACCCGCTCCTTCTTCACGATTGGGATATAAGCTCTTTAATAGAGGTTTCACTTGGTTCAAAGACTGGTACTTTTCAGAGGGTTTTCACGAAGGAAACCAAAAGCTGCAAGCAGAAAAGCCTATAGATCAAAAGCGCAGAAGAAACCATCTAGATAATATCAAAAATCAAATAAAGGATTTTCTAAAGAAACATAGAGATGAAAATATTGAAAATGAAGTTATTGAAAGATCTGAAAAGATTTTAAGCGATATAGATTTCTGATACTCATCTGACTAATTTGGCACTCACTACTTCTCCTCCACATCGAGGACACTCCTCTTTTGGTTCCTTGAGCCATCTGCGGCACTTCTCACACCGGTAACTCCATTCCCACTCCTCATCGATTTCATCCTGGGCAATGCCTTTATATTCCACATCCATGGATTTCGCAAGATTTTGTATAGAATAGTCGTCGGTAAGAATTACACCTTCGACGTAGATCGCCAAGGCTATGACCTCCATATCAGTTTCAGACAGCCTGATATCGTCTCCCGTTCTACTCGCATGTTCTTTGACTCTGTTCATCAGATTACCTGGTGGTTGCATCTCCGTAAGTCCTGCTGATTTCATCATCTCTAATTTGCGGTGCCAGCGTCCACCTTCAGTTATCTCCGAAAGTACTCCAGGAGGAACGTACATATCATCATCCATTGGGATATCTTTACCCGAGAGGATAGCCGAGGTATCGAGGACGTATTTCATCATCAACACAATTACCGGTAGTCGATAATATCATTTTCCATAAAACGAAGAATTTTAATCGTTTTAGACAATACAGCTTTATGGCCATATATGAGTTCGAAGGTAGAAGACCTGATATTTCAGAAAAAAGTTACATAGCAGAAGGTGCCACAGTCATCGGCAAAGTCACTATTGGGGACAACTGTTACATAGCTCCAGGAGCTAGAATTAAAGGCGATTATGGCACAATTAAAATAGGAGACAACTCGAATGTCCAGGAAAACTGCGTTATCCATGCTAGACCAGAAGAAAAAACTGTTATCGGGGATTGGGTCACTATAGGACATGGGGCTATAATACACGGCGGTATGATAGACGATTATGCGATTATCGGGATGGGGGCTATCGTCAGCGATGAAACGAAGATAGGAAGGTGGAGCGTAGTCGGCGAAGGAGCCGTGGTTAAAAGCGGACAGGAGGTAGATGACGAAAAAGTCGCTGTTGGAATCCCATCAAAAACGATAAAACAGATTTCCAACGAATATAAAGAGAAGTGGAAAAAGATCAAAGAAGAATATGCTTCCTTCTCACACCGTTATAAAGATAATTTAGATAGAATAGATTAATTCATTTCTTCTGCTAGCGGTTTCTCATCTTCTAAATATTCTTTATATGTGAGTACTTCACCTTCAGATACTTCAGCAGTTTTCCATATTTTCTCAGTTTTTTCTCTAAAATCTGACTCTCTAGTGATATGATGATCGTAAAGCATCGTTTCAAATTCACACTCCTCGATTATGCGTAAAGCGTTCTTTACAGAGCGATTCAAATTGAAGTTGTTCAACATATAACCCAATAAGTAAGTGGCGGGACCGTCCATGATTAAAAAATCAGGATTCTCATGAATTATCCATTCAGCATAATCCTCGATAGTAGGTCCTTGAAGATCTGACGTGTAGAGAAACTTATCTGATCCTTTCTCAACGATCATTGCTACTACCCAACCTGTTTTCGAGTATTCTATACCGTGAAAAAGTGGTTCTGTGAACCTTATCGTTGTGTTTCCTATTTTGATAGTTTTACCATCAGCATAATGGAGATTATTCAAGGGTTCCTCCACATGTTTTTCGGTGTTCCACATCTCTGTCCTTCTAAAAAACTTCTTCCTCCACTTCTCATGAAGCTCTTCTCTCCTTTCTTCATAATCTCCTTCGTCTATCTCCTGAAGAAGAGGAAGTTCCTTCAAAGGATCAAGATACTCCTCTTCACCAGGTTCCATCTTGAATTCATCAAGATCTCTTTCACTTTCATAAGTGTCTAATAGTGCCTGCAAAAATTTTCTAGCACGCTTCCATTGGGAAGGATTTATCCATCTATTGGGATCTTTTACCCAAATCTCTTTATTGGAATATACGGAGGAAAAATCTATTCCGCTAGTGTCCTGAAGAAAATGGTGATCATAGTGGTAATGAGAGATAAATAGATGTTCAACTCCCTTTGAAGCTTTTTCTATTTTACCTCTCGCTTCGTCCAATAAAGCGTATTTTTGCTCCATCTTCATTGGAAAACTCTTTTGCATTACCGCCGCTGCAGGATCTACTATGATAGATGTGTCAGAAGTCTCGATTTTTACGCACATGCTTTTCGCGCCCATGCTGTCGGACCAAATAGGACTGATATCTATCTCTTCCATGAAATCCCTCAATCTTTGAAATCTACAAATTTCAATATCTTTTCAAAACTCTCCTCATCCTCGATAAGCTTCTTCAACTCCTCTTCGCTCTTCGGCCTTTCTCTAAATATCGTCGCTGCCCTTTTTTTTCCGATCCCTGGGATCTTCTGCAGTTGATTGAACGAAGCATCTGAAACATAGAAGGGATGATGGATACCAGTAACACTTCGTTGTCCATGGTCCGTGATAATCACGTCATAGTATTCATGTAAATCAAGGTCATATTCGACTCCGACAAGAAGAGGATACGTTCCTACCTGACGACCAAAGGTGACATTTCCATCTATCTTCTCCATGAAAACATCCGTGAGGATTGTACCAGGAGGAAGTATCTTTTTTAACATCGGATTATCGATGTTTTCTCTAACTTTTTTCTTGAACTGTTTGAAATCGTTCTTATACCTCAGTTCAAAATCATTATTTGAATGTGAAAGCACTTGACGGATATTTATCCTTCTTAATAGTAAGTCCTCTTCCAATAATTGCTTTAAAAATCGATAGTTTTTCTCATATGTCTCTCTGGTTTCGCCTTTGAGACCTCCTAAAAAATTTAGACCTGGCAAAAGCTTAGGCATCCCATTAGCTCCTTTTTCACTACCGACTTCGTTGATTATCCGTACAGCTGTTTTGACCTGACTAGATGTCGAGTTCAGATTGTTCTTCTTAATGACTTCCTCGTCTGCAGATTCCATGCCCAGAGCGAGAACATTTCCAGGCGTGGTATATTCTACAAGCGTTTTCATTATATCTCTGCTTTTTTCAGGATGTTCGGCGATGACCGCGGGATTCGCATTGTCCACATGCAGAACTTCGATCTTAGGGCACTTTTCATTTATACCTCTAAACAATTTCTCAATCTCCTCAGGTTGAGGATTTGGTACTTCTTTCTCCCCTACACCCTCAGATTTATAGCTCACTGTACATGATTGACCGCCGAGTCGAAAATATCTAATTCCCTTTTCGTAAAGAAGTTCAAATTCTTCTATTATATCTTCTTGATCCCTGAACTGCGGTTTTCCATAAGCGGGCTCAGAGCAAAATGAGCAACCTCCGGTAAAATATCGAGGACAACCGCGATAAGCTGTCATTTCTATCAGTAGTGGGTCTGGATAAAGAGGGTGTCTTTCAACTACCTTGTGACCAAATTTAAGCCAATCTTCTATCTCTTCAGGTTCGGCCCATCTATCTTCCCCTTCACCGAACAGAGAATCATAGAAATAAGCTGCAAGGTCTTTCATAACATAGTGCTCATATCCATCCACATCTTCGTATCTGGCTAAAGGGCCACCAAGAAATGCTTCACCAGGCTCCTGAGCTATCTTTTCAGCCTCTTCCACAGTCAAAGGAGTACCTCCCAAGTATTTCCCAGGTACAGTAACTCCTCCGTGCACCAATATTATATCACCTAGCGGAAGACCATTCTCCCTGTATTCATCTGCAGTTATATATTCCCAAGATAAGTCCAACTCTCTAGCTACACCAGCTAGCATTCTCGGTTCTGGAGAGAGATAAGGTGGTACACCCAATAGACCAGGCTCATCTACGTACCCATCGATGATGAGAATATCCACCTTTTCCCTTCTCTTTACAGGCTTCTGCCATCTTTCATCCATCATAATCTTTCAAAGCCCTCTTTGCCTTTTTTATCGTACCGCTAGTCGTGATGGTTTTGACCTTTCCACTACCGATCTCTATTTCATTCAATATCTCTATAGCTCTCTCTTTACCCGTATGATTGCATCTAACTATGCCTTTATCTCCTTTGAATAAGGTCAACCAAGGCTCGATCTTTTCGTATTCTTCTTTTGAAAATTCCGATCT
>CAYXPD010000028.1:0-1550 GCA_964466995.1 uncultured Thermoplasmata archaeon
CACCGAGAACACCAGTATCACTGTAGTAACAAATGCCACTAATTTCTTAGCTTGTTTTTCATTTTCGGTTTTCATATATTATTCAACCTCTGCAAAATGTAGTAATTTGTTCTATATTAATTTTGGGGTTTTTATCGAATTATTATTATCCTCATCCATTGCCCTCTAAAATCTTTTCTTTCCCTGCATTATATTATAATGGGAATTATCTACAAAAAAGGCATCCTAAATCGACTAGAGATCCCGTGTTTTTTTGATTTGTATCTTCGACTAGTGAGTACTCAATTATATAGTAAAAGACACGACATTTTGTACTTTTTTTGTGTCTTTTACTAGTTGTGAAGCTCGTAACTTAGTTCAAAAGGTTACGAGTTCCATTATATTCTTCGATCATCTCGTCTATCCTCTCCGTTATCTTCTCCCAGTGACTGCCTCTCCAGTAATACTGGTCACACTCATCGCAGTACCAGAACTCTTCGTTGAGTTCGAAGACATTCTCTGGAACTTTGCCCTCGACCTCTTCTTTCTCGACTTTTTCAACTTTCTCGTTACACTTAGAGCATCTACTCAACGGCCTTATCTCAACATCGTACTCTTCGATTATCTTCGGGATTATGCTTTCAGGAGGTTCTTTCTCTACCAGTACCGCGTTCTTCTCTCTAGCTAATTCCTTATCCCTGGTAATTATCACACGTCCTTCCTGCTCCGCTATCTCTTTCAGCTTATCATCTTCACCTTCAGGCGCGTACTCAGCATCGAGACCCAAGAGTCTCAACCATTTAGCGGTCTGACCCAACATCCTGTCCACTAGGAACTTGGTCATCGCTCCTCGACCTCGTACTTCAACAAGATACCGTCGTCCATCTCTTCGAATCCAAAAAGTCTCAATTCAACCGTATCTCCTATCTCCTCCGCACCTTCACCATCCACCGGAGTAGGAGCATCTCTACCTCCTATCACCAAACTGCCGACGAAAACTGTGAACTCGTCTACCAGACCCTCTTCGAAGAAAGAACTGATGGTTTCGCCGCCGCCCTCTACTAAGATCTCTTCTACACCTCGTTCTTGAAGTTCATCCATCAATAAGTTCAAGTCGACACGACCGCTTTCACCGCACCTGATCCAACCTTCTCTGTCAACATCTTCCGTCGTAGCTATCAACCACTCGCCTTTATCGAAGAGCTGCGCATCTCCAGGCGTTCTACCTTCAGAATCCAACACCACCTTCAAGGGATGGTCCGGTTCTTCAACATACTTTTCCTTGACAGTCAGCTTTGGATCGTCAGCTAAAACGGTACCTATCCCGACCAGTATCGCATCGACCCTGTTCCTGATCTTATGAACGCGTTCAAAGTCCTCTTCACCGGATATCTTCACTTCGCTCCTATCGGGAAGAGCTATCTTACCGTCGGCGGACATCGCCACATTGACCAACACTCTAGGCCTCAATATATCACAACCTCAGTACCTTATCTCTACCACATCTTCCTTCTCGACGAGTTCTACAGCATCGTCCAAAAACTGGTTCACGAGCCAAGCGTTCGTCTCTA
>CAYXPD010000028.1:1560-7955 GCA_964466995.1 uncultured Thermoplasmata archaeon
GTCAAAACTCCTCCGGAATCTGAAAGAGCTAGGTAAGGTATGAGTTGGTCAGCCGCGTTTGGATCTAAACCAACATCTGCCTCGATATCTTTTTTCAGACCTTCAGCAGCTTCCTCACCGACTTCCTCCGCAGGAACGCCTTTCTCTCCTAAGACTCCTTTCCCCAATATCTTTCCACCGCGTGTCCATATCACGATGCCTGTTCCAGGGCTAGCCGATCCGTAACTCTCTACCGAGATGGAAGTATCGATCTCGATAAATTCTTTCAGGACTTGCTTCTTCATCCTATCGGCTATATGTTCAGGCAGTTCGCTAACGAAAGCTCTGCCCTCTATTCTCTCAACACCTCCAGTTAGAGAAAGATCACCCAGTTCACTCGGTCTGATCGAAACTTTCACTCTTCCGCCTCCCTTCGGGTAGTGACCTCTTTTGATCAGTTCAGATCCTATATCGCCGTTCATCCGTCGCAATAATTCCAAAAAAACGTTCTCAAAGTGATCGTATGGAGGCGACCACTTCACGTCGGTCCCTCCTCTCACCTTCAATATGATCTCTCCATCAGCTTCTAACGCAGCAGGTATCAACGCCTGGAGCAGTAACGTCACGCTTCCAGCCGTCCCTATATCGAAGTTGTAAACTCCGCTTTCTACCTCTCCTGGTTCAAAAGTGATCTCGGTCGAGCCCTTCTCCACTCCTTCAGTTTCAGCTCCGCATATCTCTGAGGAAGCTTTGATCGCCATCAGGTGCTGGTGAGATAGACCTGGAGTAGGTCTGTTAGCCCTGATATCGTGAACCTCTATCTCTCTCCCTTCGACCATGGACAGAGCTAACGCTGATCTTAAGATCTGTCCGCCGCCCTCGCCATAAGAGCCGTCTATCTTCAACATAGGCAGGAATGGTATTCATGTAGATTTAGTTTTTTTCCACGATACATTTAAGTACATTTTTCACTCTTATAATGGATGGTGAATCATATATGGTTAGAAAACCGGCGGTCGCTGGACAGTTCTATCCCGGGACCGAAACCTCGCTCAGGGAAAAGATAGAAGAATGCTTCCATCATGAGTTAGGTCCTGGAGGTATGCCTTCTAAGGAGGGAAACAGCAGAGATATCAAGGGCCTGGTCTGCCCACATGCCGGTTATACATACTCAGGTCCAGTTGCAGCGCACTCTTACAGGACTTTGGTAGAAGATGGTATACCTGAGAGCGTGATTTTCCTCGGTCCGAGCCACCAGGGCATGGGCACCGCGATAGCTGCAGCGGGTGAAGATTACGAAACACCTTTCGGTGTTGTAGAGACCAATGAAAAAATAGTAGAATCTCTCGAAGGAGACCTGATCAAAAAAGACAATATGGCCCATTCTCAAGAGCACTCTATCGAAGTCCAGATGCCCTTCCTGCAGTACTTTTCGGATTCATTCAAAGCAGTGCCCATATGTTTCAACAAGCAGGATCTGAAGACAGCGAAAAAAGTGGGAAAAAGATTGAGAGAAGTTACTGAAGATGAGGACGCGATCATAATAGCTTCCACCGACTTCTCTCACTACGTTTTGAAAGAGAATGCGGAAAAGAAGGACAAGATGGCCATAAAGAAGATACTGGAGAACGACCCTGAAGGTCTATTCGAGACAGTCCGAGAAAAGAACATATCCATGTGCGGCTACGGACCCGTGGTTTCGATGATGATAGGATCAGGAGGGACAGAGGGAGAACTCCTGAAATACGCGACCAGCGGAGACGTCACGCCTGCAAGGGAAGTCGTTGGATACGGAGCTATAGCTTTCCGATGAATCAACTCTTTCTCCACGCCCTATAACTTTTCACGGGACAGGAAAGCATATCTTTACAAGAGCCACACTCTCTCGGCCTTTTAAGGCAATCGATCTTCTCCGCAAGATCCCCAGCCTTTCTTGCCCCAGGCATATCACCTTCCTTCAAGGAGACCTTTCCATCTATATCCGTTCTTCCGCTCCAGCTCACATTTTTCAGTCCGGCACTTTCAGCTTTCTTTACGGCCTTGATCATATCTTCTTTTTTCGCACCTTCACAGTCCTCAAAAATGAAATTAGGTCTAAAAGCTAGAAAGTTGAGCGGAACCTCCCTATCGATCCGAGATAGAAATCTCGCCAGCGGTTCAACGTCCTGGTCATTGATACCAGGAATAAGAAGATATCTGAACTCCCAAAGCTGCTCTTTTGCCTCTTCAGCGATCTTCCTGACATTTCTCAGCACAGGATCAACGGGCGCGCCCGTCAACTCTTTATGTACATCATTTCGAAATGCCTTGATATCGAATGTAATGGAATCTGCGATCTCGATCATCCGGTTGAACGACTCTGGAGTCAAAAAACCGTTTGTGTCGTAGTTCACCTTTATATCAGTATCTAAAACCTTCAACTCTTCTACCACTTTTTCAATGTAAGGCAGGCTGGGAGTCGGAGAACCGCCGCTGAAGAATATCCGGTCGGCTCCGATCATCCTACCGCGGGTAGAGTTTATCTTAGATACGGCTTCTTCAGCAAGTTCTTCCTGTTCTACATGACCTCTCGTCCTATTCTTCTGCTCGGGGATATGAGCTATCTCCCAGTTCTGACAGTTCAAGCACCTGAAGTTGCATCCGGCCAAGAAGACCGTATAGCTCTGTGGAGGTGCAGGATGAAGAGTGGTGGAAGCAACCTTCGGCTTTCCTAACATACACACGCCTTTTTCTCGCTCTAACCTGTTAACTCCACACCTCCATTCGCAGAGTTCACAGCTCTCCAATCCGCTCAGGAACCCTTCATTCATCTATATAAAACAGAAATACTAAGGGATAATAATCTTACCATATCGAGATCTTCATCCGCCGACACCGACTTCTACATGACCCTGGGCAGTGAATTCCCCTTCACCTTCCACTTCAGTAGATAACTTATCATGATAACGACTTTCTACGTCATCGAGTAGCCACCATCTGTTTCTGCCTAAAAGTTCGACAGATATCTCGATATCGACTTCATCATCTGCTTCATAACTCACCTGTATGCCCGTGTAATTGTAACTGTAATATCTCTTCGCGTCAGAATCATCCGGAACTTCAAATTCGGTAAAATTGGCATCTGGATCAAGCATCGGTTCATCTTCCAAAGGCTCCCAGGCATCTATCTCTTCGTCTGTTCCCATGGAGAGGTACAGGGTATTGTCTTCACCAGCAGACATGTTTTCCGCTGAAATAGATAATCTGTCTTCGTCCTGGTGTATCCAAGTCTGCCAACCTTCTAAAAGGATGAAATCGCCATCTGATAGTTCAGAGGGGAAAGGCACCGTGATATTAACATCATGGATGTCATCTTCAACTTCCACACTCACTTCGTATTCGTATTGGCTCGTCATCGTAAACTCTCTCAAATAATACCCTCCACCATAAAGTGCCGCCACCAGAAACATGAATGGTAATATGATAGTGAGCATGAGTTTGAGTTCTCTGTCCATCTCTATTGACCTCTATCTTTTCTATAAGGCAGCTATTTAATAAATATTTTTGAGTCCGTGATGAGGGTCATATGTGAATAGTTATGTTACAGATCCAGACCAAATCGGAGTAAAAGGAAAAGGTTTAAATGAAAGAAATCGCCGTTTTCTACGATTATGTACCCTACCGTCAGTACCTACGGTTTCAAAAAGATGGTCAAGGAAGATTTGGAGAGCATCATGGACTCGGCCGTTTATATCTCTGAAACCGTGGCCGAACACATCAGAAAACCCAAGGTGATCTCAGGCTTTATGAGTTCATCTTCGACGGAAGATATCGTCCCCGAGTTTGGAAGTACATTCAATACTTCTAACCCTCTTGAAGACAAAAGAGAGTATCTTCAAGAAGAGCGGGAAAAACTGCAGGAGTCCTTGAGCAGTCGTGGAAACATAAAGAAGAAAGCAGTAAAGAGCGCTCTGATGTCGGTCTGGGAAAAGATCGTCAGTAGATCGGACATTTTGACGAGTCTGCAGAACATAGGGAGAAGGATATATGAAAGGATGATCCAGAAGTTGCTACCCTTCGATTTTGCAGATGAGAAAACCCCGATATGGTCCGGGGAAGAGAAAAAGAGATCCCTAGAAAGTAAACTGTTAGAACATTTTGAAGATAAAATAAAGGAAAGTATGAGGATGAAGATCCAGGACAGGATGGAACAGCAGATCGAATAGATACCTGTCCCGATATCCTAAAGATCATCCTTCACAAGAATCGTTTGCTTATTCTATATCTTTGACTTCGAGTTCGAATATCAGCGTCTTTCCAGCTAGTGGATGTTCTCCTCCTTCACCGTAAGCTTCCTCAGGAGGTATCTCTACCTTTTTTTCCTCACCAACTTCCATACCTTTAACACCGTCTTCGAAACCTGGTATGACTTCACCTTCACCTACCGTGAATCCGATCGGTTCGTAATCTCTTGCCTCGTCGTAAAATTCGGATTTTTTCGCTTTTTCCTCTATGGACGAGTCGAATATCGTACCGTCTTTGAGTTTTCCCGTATATTCCACCTTAACATGATCTCCTTCTTTTACAGCCATGATCTTACCTCGTGAAAGCTCAAGTGTCTAAAGGTTATAGTCTTTTCCTATGAACCAAAAAGTAGACTTTACTCCGCAGTTGAACTTTCTTCAGAAGGGAAAAACAACCTACTCCACACGACGTAAAGTAATATGACAAGCGAGATACCGAATATCTCGAAGAAAAAGTAGCCGAAAACGAGGGCGAAAGTCCAAAGGTAAAAAAACCTCATCCCTATGTCCCTTTTTCTTATATCAAAGGTCAAAAAAAGTATGGCGATGATACCGAAAACAAGGTCGACGAGGATCGGACCGATTTCCATAGTTCGTTAAAACGATGTGGATATATATAGATGTCGAATCGTCGTATTATCTTCAAAATTCGATAAAGAGGCTGCAATAAAGTTTTAAACTAGGATGAAAGTTTTTAGTACGGATAATGATGAGCACTATCAAATTGAAACTCGACGGATGGGAGAAGTCTATCACATTCTCAGCATCTCACATACTCCCGGGACACGAGAAGTGTGGTAGGATACACGGTCACAACTACGCGATACATGTTAGAATATCAGGTGAACCGAGCGAGGAAGGAGTGGTATACGACTTTCTACCTATCAAAGAAAAATTGAGAGAGATAGCCGATAGACTCGACCACCGGATCTTGATCGCCTCGGGTATGGACGGTCTTACAGAAGAAGAGAACGAGATCAGAATCGAGATAGGCGAGAAGAGATACGTGTTCCCTGAAGAAGACGCACTTCTATTGGATATAGAACAAGTGACCGCCGAGAAGTTGGCGATGTTTCTGCTTCAAAAGGTTGTAGAGGAACTCGACTTCCCGGAAAAGGTGAATTCCGTTGAGATCGGCGTAGACGAATCAAGAGGGCAAGGAGCCTGGGCCAGGAAGGAGATATGATGGGTAAAGCTGTGGTTCTCCTTTCTGGAGGACTCGATTCATCAACGACCCTTGGTGCTGCGGATGAAGAGCACGAGGAGTTACACGCTCTGACATTTCTTTACGGACAAAAGCACGATAGAGAGATAAGGAGTGCGAAAAAACTCGCGGAACACTACTCGGTGGAAGAGCACAAATTCTTGGACATCCCGCTTTCAGATGTAGGAAGGTCCTCATTACTACAAGGAGGAGAAGATATCCCAGATCACGAAGAGGACAACATCGGAGAAGATATCCCTTCCACCTACGTTCCCGCTAGGAACATAATATTTCTTTCTTACGCTCTCTCATACGCTGAAAGTATTGATGCCGATGCGATCTACATCGGCGCCACGGCAAGGGACTACAGCGGATATCCAGATTGCAGACCTGAATTTTATGAAGCATTCGAGCAGATGGCCGCTAAGGGAACAAAAAGAGGTGTCGAAGGAGACCCTGTCTTTATAAGATATCCGCTTATCGATCTGACCAAAGGAGAGATAGTCGAGAAGGCGTATGAACTTGACGTACCTCTCGAACTCACCTGGAGCTGCTATAGAGGAAAGGAAAAAGCCTGCGGTGAATGTGATTCGTGCAAGTTAAGGCTAAAAGGTTTTAAAGAAGCAGGTATTGAAGACCCGGTAGAATATGCGGATTGAGTCTTTGTTATCAAAAAGGCTATAGATATACATGATCGGAGAAGCTGCTCTCTTCGAACTAGGCATAATGATCGCTTCTCTCGCGATCGGAGGAAGCATAGCCAAGTACATCAAAGGATCAGACATACCGATCTTCATATTATTGGGACTCGGCTTAGGACCTTATGGGATGGGTCGATTCTTGGACTTCTATATTGGCTCGACCACTGCAGCCTATGAATTTATAGAGCTCGGTGCAGAACTTGGGGTTATATTTCTTCTATTCTTCAT
>CAYXPD010000029.1:0-7864 GCA_964466995.1 uncultured Thermoplasmata archaeon
GGAAAGAAGATCGTTGTGGTATCTAATCTCAAACCTGCAAAACTAAGAGGAATCAAATCTGAAGGGATGATGCTCGCTGCACAGGAAGGAGAAAAAGTTTGCCTATTACAACCAGAAGGCGAGATCGGTGAAAACATTCAAGGAACTAGAGATGGTGCAGATATTATTGAATTTGATGACTTCAAGGAATTAGAATTTAGAACTGCTAAGTGGGAAAATGGTAAGATATTATCTAAAGATAAATTAGAGCCGATCAAAACTGATCGATTTGAAGGAACATCTGTTGCGTTGATAGAAGAGGGTGAGGCCATTATTCTGAAAGATAGTCAAGGCTCCATAAAATTGGATAAAGAGATATCAGTTGGTAAAGAGATAATGTAAAAAGGTTAAAAAAATAAAGTTTTGATCCGACTTACCAAGGTCTTCTTTGTTTTCTCCTTCTACTCTTATACCAGAAGAAGATCAAAACACCTGCTGCTATCACGGCGACTATGACACCTGCATAGACTATAGAACTCGTCTCCTCCTCGATCTGGAATGTCCGGCTCATCACTAAATTTTCCTTATTGAATTCTTGGTCATTTTCTGCTCTACCTGTCCAAACTTCTAACGTATGTTCACCAGGATTCAATCCTCTTTTTGACCACTCAAAAGTCACTCTTCTTTCCTCTTCCGGTTCAAAATCTTGGATAGTTTGCATTGCCTTCAGTTCACCGTTTATGTATAGTGCGACTTGCAATTCTTCTATATGAGTATCGGTTGGATTTAGAATAGTAACTGATGTTCTTTCAGCTTTTTCAACAAATATTTGGAATTCCTTTTCATTAAAAGCCATTTCATCTTCTTTTCCGCAGGAGGCTCTGAAGTTCAGCTTACCCTCACCCTCCTCATGTATAGTTACATTGACAGTGAATACATTACTGGTAAAACTTTCTTCTTCTTCAGGTTCGATGGTGGCCTCTAAAGTAGACTCTGTTTGAAGGGTCCAATTATCTGCTTCTCGAGCATCAAATCTTCCTTCCTCGGTTCTAAAGTGACCTTTTATCTCAACTTCATAACTAACAGTTTCATTTACGAAAAATTCACTCGGCCCATCAACCGATGGATCTATACCCGTGTCTCTTGTAATCGAAGCTTCACCTGATTGTATCGTTACTCCAAAAGATATCGAAAGTAAAACGAAAACACTCATTATCACCAAAAAATTCCTAAGTTGCACTATAACCACCTCTTCTTTTTCATGATATACACTGCACCTATTCCTCCCAAAATGATTATTCCAGTCCATTGCCAATTACTCAAGGTGAATGGTTCTGTCTCCAAAATAAATTCATCTCCTTCAAATTCCACGTCATCCCTATAAGCCGTTATGTCTGGTAAGTTAGTCGTTATGGTTCGGGAGTCCTGAGCCATCTCGTCATCTTCAGAACGCACTAACAATTCGAGATCGATTCGCTCTCTTGGATTGGATGAAACAGAGTTGAAGCGTACTTCGATCGTTCCGGTTTCGTCTGCTTCTATCTCTTCAGTCTGGCCAGGAACAGTTACATTCCATCCCCGGGAAGGAGTGTAGGCATCTACGTTATAAATATCGGGACCGTTTCCTGTATTGCGTATCTCTACTGTGTAAGTGAACTCGCCAGATCTGTATGTCTTATCTTTAATCTCTTCAGAGATTTCAACGCCATGTACCTGTCTTATTTCGATTGGTATGTCCTGTTCAAACGTCTGTTCAGAATCTTGAGATTCAACAGTGAAGCTGATTGAGTCACCTACTAAAGCGTCCTCTGATACTTTTACTTCTATCTCGATCTCCTGTTTATCACCTGGAGAGATTTCGGGAGAGGTCTCTGGATCAAAAGCTATGTCCCAGTCCTCAACGTCTGCAGAGAATACATATTCGTCGGGCATGTTCCCTGTGTTTTTGATCTGAGCAGTGTATTTTACGATCTCGCCTTGAGAAGCTGTTTGACTCTCTAAACCAATAACCTCCATGTTGTATTCTTCCACCATCCTGAGATCTATATTTCTAGTGAAAACATCTCTTCCAGATGGTATCTCTATCTGTCTTTCATACCGGTATATGTTAGTTCTGTAATCTTTCTCTTTAAGGACTTCTCCCTCAACGAAGTAGTTGCCACTAGGCAAAAGGATACTAAATGACCCATCTTCTTCTGTTTGGAAGGTGTTCTGAGCTTCACCTTTTCTCAAGTCCAATTCAGTTTGCACACCTTCCCCTTCTAAATAAACTTCTCCCGAAAATTCTACGGCATCTTCTAATGCCACATTTATATCATGGTCATCAACTGGCATCTCGAAGGTATCAAAGTAACTATAGGTTTCCCTTGAAGTTTCATATTCAGCATAAAGAGTATATTCTCCGTGGAGTAATTCTTCTATCTCGAATCTTCCATTTTCATCAGTTTCGATATCATCAAATTCGGTATTGGGTATCTCTAAGCTCACATTGCTTTCGTAGGCACCATCAACCGTCACTTGACCAGTCAAGGTGGAATTCAATATCCTACTCTCCAAATTTAGATCTGGGACAGGAGGTATCTCAGTAGTCTCATCAAGATGATAAAGTATGTCTCTGACCTCTCCTTCTATTTCCTCTTGAGTTTTATGGTTGACAATAATCTCATATTCACCATAGGAGATATCGAGGTCTAGAAAACCATCGATATCAGTAGACGTCTCTATCACATAGTTTGATTCTGTATTTCTAAACTTAACTTCTATTTGCTCTCCAAGAGGGCCGCCAAGATGCGAATCAACTAAAACTGTTGGACCTAATTCAAAATCAACCCCATCTTTTGGCTCGTCTAAAGTTAAACTCATTTGGGTGGCAGAAACACCTTCAGGGTGAATAGCGCGAACAGCGTAATCTCCTTCAGGAAGATAAATCTCATAGGACCCGTTTACAGATTCCATTTTATTTTCAGGACCCTGGAAATAGAGTTCCGCGGTGGGCGTTTCATCTTCATGTGGGATTATCTCTCCTGCTAATCTCACTTTATAAACAACCTCAAGGTCTTTCCTAATCTCTTCATCGCCCGGTTCAATACTCAAAGAGTCGGAGATAACGTATTTAGCACCGTTAGTATCAGCTGGATGATCTCCGTATATCTCGTACTCTCCTGGTTGGAGTTCGATCGTATAATCATCAGTTCCCGAGAATGTCTTTTCTTTTCTTTCCGCTCCCTCACCTATGGGTTCAAAGATAACATCAATTTCATCTATTCCGTGCTCTTCTAGGCCAATACTTCCATTTACGGTCACGTTTTCCGCCCTTAACTGTATTTCCCCTTCATCTCCTAGCTCATCATCTTCAGAGGGATCTATATTATAATTCTGCTCATGATAACCATCTTTACTTATCGTGAAAGTACATTCTCCTGCAGGGAGCAATAACCTATATTCACCATCTATCGTAGTAGTTGATTTCAAAGGTGAAGTTCTGTGTTCACAATAAATTTCTATTTGAGCAAAAAGACCTTTTTCAGGCAAAGTATCTCTTACTACACTTCCTTGAAGTACATGTCCTCTTGATCCATCTAATTTAATATTCCTATCTCTGTTCAAATTAATCTCTTCCCTGAAATGGAGACTATGAGGGATGTCATAATCCGGATGGAAATCATACCACCCATACACAGTGTATTGGTTTTTGGGCAGATAAGCTTTGAATCTTCCCTCCTGATTGGTTGTCATATAATATTCTGATCCTGAACCATCTTTCACGAATATCTCTGCTCTATTGACACCTTCTCCATCATATTCGGCAATTCCACTCAACTTATGCGCCGTAACAAATTCACCTTCATAATCTGTGATATCATCTTCCACCAACAAATCATCTAAAAATGCAGTAGTTTCGCTTCCTCGGCGGTTAACTCCATGTATGTTGTAATGGCCTTCAGGCAACTTTATGCTAAATCCTCCTTCAGAATCCGTCGTTATCTCTCTATCGTAATTCCTCCCAAAGATATTCAATCTCTGGTTAGACAGCCTTTCTCCATCTTGCCTCATCACTCCTTCAACTCTATTAGCGCGAACCACTGTTACGAAGGACTCTTTAATTTCACCTTCTTTTATTTCTATCTCCTGTGGTCCTTCTCTAAACGTGTAACCTTCATCCTCTATTTCTAGAGTGTATTCTCCTGAAGGAAGATTATCAAACTCAAAGGTTCCTGTTTCTCCCAAAAGTATCTCTCTAGTGCTATCAGCACCTCTCAAGGAAAGAGTTACAGTTTCCTCTTCAAGGTCTTCGATATCGTAAGATATACCTCCGGTCAAATTTCCAGTAGAAACAGGTATATCTCTGGTAGTTTCCTGCCCAGGCTCTACTTCTACACCTTCGAAAGTTTCGCCTCCAGAAATTGTTGTATCGATCGTGTATTTTCCTGGGGCAACTTTATCGTATTCATAATTTCCATCTTGTATATCGATAGTGTACTCCAAGTCTGAATGTTCATTTTGCATTCTTACTTCACCGATAGATGAAACCAATGTGTCGTTCTGTTCGTCAAATACTCCATCACCTTCTCTGTCTAAAAAGACCCTACCAGAAATTTGGCCTGAATTTACTTCAAAATCATTTTCTAATAGGTAATCCCATCTACCATCGCCAGATCTATCTATCTTCCTTCTCATAGCCTGTTCTTCGGTAATTTCAAATTCCTCAGAATCTAACACAATCTGTTCTTGTTGAATTTGCTGCTCTCCTCCACCGCCTGTAGAAACTATCACGGTGATATCCCCTTCTGGTAGGATCGCTCTATACCTCCCCTCATCATCGGTTTGAGAAGTGTGTTGAGGGGTAAAACGCTCCGAACTCGTGTCTAAAACTGTGACTTTAGCATTCGGAACTGGTTCTCCATCTTCAGTTCTAACTTGTCCTTCTAAGACAGCTCCATCATAATATCTCAAGAAAACGACCCCCTGACCCATGTAAGAACGGGGGCTTAAATCGACAGTAACATTTTCCTCCCCATCGTACTCAATCGCTTCCTCATAGGGCATAGCTCTCCAAGCATCCGTGTGATTCTGCACTTCGTCTCTAGGATGAGGATTAAAGTAGGCTGTCCGGTGAATTTCATTGAAGTGAGTAAGATTCCATCCCGGCATGGGTTGAGCCTCCCTATCATCGAGACCCGGAATGCCTTCCCCCTCCTCTACTTCATCAAGACTATATCCTGCAAATATCCGGTATAGTGTAGAATTATAGAACATCTCCTGAAATTCTATCTCTTGATCTACGATCTGAGCATCGGGTGGAACTTCCTCATGACTTTCATATCGTCTTCCCTGTTGGTCAACTAATTCTATCCTGTAAAAATCAATTGGCGTCCTAGCTCTACCATTTTCTTCCACTCGATGTCCTGAAAGGAAAGCTGGTGCATGGAATATGCCTGTGTCTTGAGCAGAAGTCGGGAACAATCTTGAATCCACAGCAAAGTAACCTATCCTGTTCTCAAGCCTCTCGTAACCAGAATCAAAACTTATACTCCTGTAAAGTGAAGACAACGTATCTAGGTCCTCATAAGATAAGGTCCCCATAATCATGGCCCAACGCACGTTTGTATTGTCGATATCGTCAGCTCTAGGATTATATCTATCAGGATTATTAAGTACTTCATTGCGATAGGATCCCGGATTCCTGTAAATATTCTCTAATTCATCCACTATATTTTCTTCCCTGACTAAATAATCGTCCCATTCTACATCGGATTTCTCGATCAATTCTTCTTCTAGGATTTCTCTAACGGCTTCATTGAACTCACCCTCTTCTCTATATGGATGTAGAAGTTGTCTTCCGATCAATAGAGCCATCATCTGATTTTCATTTTGTGACATCAAGAAGTTACCCGCAAACCTATAGGCATGCTGGAAGTTGTCGGCCACAGTAGGATGCTCTCCCTGATTCATAGCTTCGAACCCATAATCCCACCAACTTAAGAATGCAGGCCTCTTCTCTGGAGGTATATCTTCATTTTTCTGTCTCAAATCTTCCCAAGCCGTCGGCCAATGGTCTGTCGGTTTGTCTAGAGTATATCCAAAACCGCCAAGATGATGGAAACCGCCTTCCTCCGGATCATAATCTGGAGGACGCAAGAAACTAGGAAGGCTTTCATATATTTGTTCTTCATATCTTTCCTTCTCCTCATAAGGAATACCAGCATCTATAGCATACAGGGCATTAGGCGTTAGAAGTATGAAAACAACCAAAAGAGTAACTAAGACGTGTTTTATCTCAACACCCTCTTTTATCTTTCCTAATAAGTTCCCTCTGTGTCTCCTGAAATATCTTCCTATTTCATCGAACCCCGTTTTATCGAAAGTAAGCGCTAACACCCAACCTGCCGTCAATGCAAAAGCAGGTGCTGCGTTGAATATGAATCTAACTGCAGTGGTAGCCATGTAAATAGCGAAAGCAGCCCAAACCAATATGAAGACATATGAGCGTGACCAATCCACTCTCAGATGCCAAGCTGCTAAGGCGATCCCTAGCCAAGAAAGGAAAAATGTTGCCAAACCACCAGCAAGGACCAATCTACTAAACATCGGAGCTTGGGCCTCTGCTATCGTTGCGTACATCTTATTCTCTATAAAGTACTGAGCTGCAGCGGTTTGTATCACATCCGGCCCAAGTGTGAAGAAGAGTACACCCGCACCGATGAGGATGGACAATGTCAAGGTCCATGGGAGATCTCTAGTAACAGTAAAATAAACGCCTACACCGAATGTGCCCAAAAATATTATGAAGGGAACCTGGAACCATCTATCTAATGGCCATCGGAACCAATTTGTTAAGATACCAGGGCTATACATTTGGTACCAAGGCAGAGCGATCAGAAAAGCTATCATAAAGATGATGAAAATGTTCACAGTTATTCCTAGTGAATCTTTATCTCTGAATTTGTCTATAAGCAACTGTAATAGGAAATAGACTAAAATTATCACCATCACATAGGCGTAACCCTTCCAAGTCAGAGCGATAGCGCCTATTGTGATTCCAGTCATAGCGGAATAAAGCATGCTCTTTTTGTTTGAACTCAAATAGTGGGAAAGTCCTTTTTTGATTTCACTGATTTTCATCCAGTCTGAAACCCATTTTTTACCCGCTTTAATCTCTTCTAACGAACGCATGAAGAAAAAGAAAGCCGTGACGATGAGGAACATTGAGAATGCATCGTGGTTGGTGTTGGTCAAAACACCTCTTTCCAGGTGAGCAGCACTGATAGCTAATAAGAATGCTCCAGCGATCCCCGCTTTTTTCCCGAAAGTTCTTTTGCCTATAAGGTAAGTTGGGAAAATAGTGAGTGCACCCCAGAATGCAGATGAAAGTATGAATGAGTGATTGATCGCTTTGTCCAAATTACCAACAAATGGTAAAAGTAAATATCCACCTAGAACAACAGACCACTGATAGAGTGGTGGACGGGTATTTACAAATCCCTCTAGAGGATAAGCTCTCATCGGATCTGTAAAAAGATGTTCATTGTATTCAGCAATATAATTAACAATTCTCGCATTATAGTGAGAGTCAGCTCCTCCTCCTAATAGATAAGGAAGCCCAAATTCTGTAGCAGTTTCATATGCAAAATAGGCTCTGACCATTATCGCTATTACAAAGATGCCCATCAGAACTACTGTAGTGTCCCAATGTTTTTCAAACCATGAAGGGCTGGAGGGGTTTTTTTCCTTGCCTGCTGTTAAACTTCCAAGTAAACTAGAATTCATTCCGATTCACCTGTATTAAGATATATATAACTCATCTCATTGACCAGTAAACACGACTATATGGGGACCCCTATTTATAGCTTATTCACGCCTGTATCAGCGATCATAATACTGGCTT